>JAUIHC010000125.1 GCA_030432455.1 Phycisphaerae bacterium
CGCTTCATCATGGACTGCAACCAGAAGCGGATTCCGCTGATCTTCGTGCACGACACCACCGGCTTCATGGTGGGCCGCGACAGCGAGCAGGGCGGCATCATCCGGGCGGGTGCGAAGCTGGTGAACGCGATGAGCAACTCGGTGGTCCCGAAGATCTCGCTGCTGGTCAACGCCAGCTACGGGGCGGGGAACTACGCGATGTGCGGGCGGGCGTTCGATCCGTTCCTGACCCTCGCCTGGCCCGGCGCGAAGTGTGCCGTCATGGGGGCCGCCCAGGCCGCGAACGTGCTGCTGCAGATCGACCTCGCCGCCCGCACGCGGCGCGGCGAGGAGGTGGACGAGGAGACCCGGGCCGAGCTGCTCGCCGCGATCACCGCGAGCTACACCGAACAGCAGGATGTGCTCTACGGGGCCGCCCGAGGCTGGATCGACCGCATGATCGACCCGCTGGAGACGAGGCGCGAGCTCGGTGAGGCGCTCGCGATCGCCGAGGGCGTCGATGTCACGGCGCCCTTCGCCACCGGCGTCCTGCAGACCTGATGCGGTCAGCGTCGTCGTCGGCGGCGACCGATGCCGCCGGCGAGTCCGAGCAGCGTGATCGCGCCCGGTGCGGGGACCACCGAGTAGTTCACGACGAGCTGTGGTCTGAACTCCGCCGCCGCGAACATCGAGTCGAATCGCTTCGCGGTCGAGGCGGCCGACTCGTCGCCGCGGAGCAGCCATCCGAAGTCCGACATCGGGGCGTCGATCATGGCCTGCACCGCGTCGGTGAGATCGTCGCCCGACCACTCGTACCAGCCGATGTCTCCGACCTCGGCGGAGGCGAGGGCGACCGAGTCGAAGTCGCCGCCGGGCGTCGCCCACGGGACCTTGCCGAAGAAGGCGCTCGTCCAGGTCGCCGATCCCGCGGTCGCCGGGCCGCCACCGCCCTCGCCGCCGGGCGCGTCGGTCGATCCGACGCCCCAGTTCGTCAGCACGCGGTGCAGGGTGACGGCGTTCGGGGCGGCGTTCGCCTGGGAGACATGCAGTCGAAGGGTGGCCGATTCGACCACGACCTCGCCAAGGCCGCCAAGATCGAAGCGGATCAGACCGCGACGACTCAGGTTCTGCCCGTTGTTGCCGGCGAAGAGGTGCTGGCCGAGTCCGTTGGCGAGTTGATCGCCGGTCGATTCGTAGAGCGTGCCGTGGGCGATCGAGTCCAGCGTCGCGATGTCGGCGGCCGCGGTGCCGGCGACGAGAAGGGCGAGGGCGGTCGCGATGGGGGCCTGAGGCATCGGATCTTCCAGATGAGTGGTGGTTGACGGGCGTCCGGGCGAGGCCGACTCGTCGCCGGGAACTCGGAGGGTGCCGTGGAGACCGCGCTTGTCCAGTTCGCCTTCCGGCGTCGGGCGGTTCCCGGACGCATGCGCGTGGAATCGTGCGGACGGTTGCGGTCGTAGGATGCCCTCCCCGCACCCCCCAGGAGCCCGGATGTGTCCGATTCGCGTGAAGTCCTGCTCGCCACCGGCAATCCGCACAAGCTCGACGAGGTCCGCGCGGTGCTCTCGCCGCTCGGCTGGACGGTCCTCGGACTCGACGACCTCGACGGCCCGACTCCGCCGGAGCCCGAGGAGGACGGCGACACCTTCGAGGCGAACGCCCGCAGCAAGGCTCTGGCGTACGCCGCGGCGACGGGTCGGCTCGCCCTTGCCGACGACAGCGGGCTCGAAGTCGACGCCCTCGGGGGCGCGCCCGGCGTGCGGAGTGCCCGATTCGCCGGCGTCGACGGCGACCGCGCGACCCGCGACGCGGCCAACAACCGACTTCTCGTCGAACGGCTGAGGGGCACCGAGGCATCCGACCGCACCGCCCGCTTCGTCTGCGCCATGTGTCTCGCGGGGCCCGACGGCCGGATCCTCGCCGAGACCCGGGGCACCTTCGACGGCGTCATCGTGCTGGAGCCACGCGGATCCAACGGCTTCGGCTACGACCCGCACCTTCTGCTCCCCGGCGACGGATGCACCAGTGCCGAACTGTCGCCGGAGGAGAAGAACGCCCGGAGCCATCGCGGGGCCGCGACCCGGGCGATGGCCGAGGCGATGGCGGGGCTGGAGATCGCCTGATGGCCGCCCGCGTCTCGCTCCGCATCCTCGATCTCCCTGAGCAGCGGTACTCCTGCCACGGGTGCGGCGACTGCTGTCGCGACTTCAGCGTGCAGCTTCGGGACGACGACCTCGAACGACTCGAGGCGCAGGGCTGGGAGCGCGAGCTCGGTGAACCGGTGACCGTCGAGTACCGCGGTCGTCGGTACCTTCGCCAGCGACCCGACGGCGGGTGCCTGTTCCTGCAGGACGACGGACTCTGCCGCATCCACGCCCGCCACGGTCTGCACGAGAAGCCGCTGGCGTGCCGGGTCTTCCCGTTCAATCTCGCGCCCGACGCCCGCGGACCGCAGGCGGGACTCAACTACGCGTGCCGCAGCGTGCGGGCGAACCAGGGCGCGAGTCTCGCATCGCACGACGGGGATCTGGTCCGGACGCTCCGTCAGCTGCCCGAGGCGACGCGACCCGCGCCGCCCCGGCTCGCCGGCGACCTCCGCGCCGACGCGGGCGAGGTGGACGGCGTCGCGTCCGGCATCGACCGGTGGATCGCTCGGACCGACGTGCCGCTCTCGACGCGGCTCGACGGGTTCGCATGGCTCGCCCGGTCGCTCGGTTCGGCGTCGTTCGAGGATGTGCGGGGGTCCCGTCTCCGCGAACTCGTGGACCTGCTCGTCTCGGCGCTTCCCGGCGAGCTCGATCATCTGCCCGTGGACGAACCCGGACGCGGCCAGCGTCGTCAGCTGCGGCAGGCGGTCTTCGCCCGCATCGAGGATCCGAGGTTCACCGACGATCTCGCCCGGCCGCCGCTCTCGGCGCGTCTGGACCAGTGGCGGCGGAGCGCCCGCTTCGCCCGCGGCCGCGGCCGCCTTCCCGGTCTCGCCCGCGGATGGGCGGCCCCGGCGACCTTCGCCGCGATCGAGTCGATGCCGCCGATCCGCCCCGCGGACGACCTCGACGATCTCGTGGCACGGTGGCTGCGGGGGACTCTTCGGGGTGGGCGGGCGTGGGGGGCGGGCTACTACGGGTGGTCGATCGTCCACGGTCTGCAGGCGCTCGCGCTCGACGTCGCGTGCGTCGGGTGGCTCGCGCGGGCGCACGCCGCGGGCCTCGGGCACGAGGCCGTCGGGATCGACTCGGTCGGCGAGGCGATCGGTCGCGTCGATCGCGCCCGCGGCCGCGCGGTCTGGCTGGGGACCGCGGCGGAACGACTGCGACTTCGCTACTTCGCGGCCGATGACGGTCTGCGTCGTCTGGTCAGGAGCCAGTGGTCGGAGGCGTGACCTCGGTCGTCGCCCGTGGCCGGTGATCGCGTCCGCGACGACCGTTCAGCACCACGCCGATCACCGTGTGGCGGACCAGCAGCTGATACGCGATCGAGAGGCCGACGGTCATGATGACGAGCGACGCGGTCATCTTCACGATCGCGGGAGCATCCCAGTTCCGAAGCATCGCGGGCACGAGGATCGCGAACGGCAGGTGCGCGAGATACAGGAAGTACGACGCATCCACGAACCAGCGGATCGCCGCGTTCTCGCGACGCAGCAGGCGTTCGGCCATCCCGACCAGACCGAGCAGCAGGTACCAGGTCGAGGCGACCACGAGGAACTGCGTCAGCGTGACGCCGACCGGTCCCATCGGCTCGCCCCCGCCGCGAGCGGTGTATGCCGCGATGATCGCCACCAGCGCGCCGTTCAGGAGCAGCAGACCCAGGGAGAGTCTCCACCACCATCCGGCGTGGAGTCGCTCGACGATCGCGCGGCGCGCCCACGCGATCCAACCGATCCAGAACCACAGGCCGTAGACCAGCAGCAGATGCGGAACCGGCGCCCAGCCTTCCTGCGTGTCGAGGCCGGGGTCGCGCATCGTGAGCATCGCGGTCGTCAAGGTCACGAGCACGATCGGCGTGGCGATCCAGCGGGCGCGCCCGAGCGTCAGGGAATCGAGCGTGGCCCGCACGCCGCGGGTGAGCGGACCCAGTCGGGTGGCGATCGGCGACAGCACGATGGCCGCGGCGTAGAACCACAGGAGGTCGTAGAGGAACCAGAGGTGCATCGGGCCCGCGTCGGCCCAGTTCGTGGACCAATCCATCTTTCGAAAGGCCCCGCCGATCGCGTTCCAGCCGCCTCCGACGGTGTCGGGCGGAATCGATGCGTGCGTCCACGCGAAGATGATCGACCACGCCAGCAGTGGAAAGAGCACGAACCACCCGATGCCGAGCGGGATCGCGATGCGATCGAATCGCTGGATGGCGAAGACCCGAGCGCCGCGCCGCTCGTGCACCATGGCGGCGAAGAACCCGGCCATCACGAAGAAGATCGGCATGCGGAAGACGTGGACCGAGATCGTGATCACACCGGCGAGTCCGGTGGTGGCAGGATCTTTGTAGATCCACGGCCCCTCGCCGTAGCAGAGCGCGACGTGCAGCAGCAGGCCGAGCGCCATCATCACCGCGCGGATTGCATCGAGCCCGTGGTAGCGGCGACTCGCAGGCGTCGGAGTCATCATTGCCCTTCCGAGAGGATTCTGCGGCACTCGTCACGCCCCGCGTCCAGCAGTTCGGGGTCGAGCGGCATCCGAAGGGCGTCCGCGATGAACTTCGTGATCGGCCACGGAGCGTCAAGCGCCGTGTACGTGGTCGTTCCGTCCTGAGTCGGGATCGTCGGATCCCCTCCGGCGTCGAGGAGGATCTGGAGGCACTCGGGTCGGCCGAAGAACGCCGCGCCGAGCGCGGGGGTGCTCCGGTCCTTGTTGAGGGCGTTGGGATCGGCGCCGGCGTCGAGCAGGATCCGCACCGCGTCCGCCCGACCGAAGTCGGCGGCGAACGCCAGGGCGGTGGCCCCGAACGTGGGGTCGAGCGCATCGGGATTCACCCCGGCGGTCGCGAGGCTCTTGCGCAGCCAAGCGCCATCGCCCATGGCTGCCGGGGTCCAGATGTTCACGATCTCGGTCGACTTCGTCGCGTCGTCCTTGGGGCCGGCGGCGTCGGTCGACAAGGTGGAGGGCGATTGCACACTCGAGCCGTCGCATCCGACGATGGCGAACGTGAGGGCGAGCAGGGTGGTGATACCGGTGCGTCCAGTTCTCGGCATGCGCGATCTGATCCTTGGAGATGCGAAGGTGATGGGAAGTCGGGATACGCGGAGGTGCCGCAGGAATCTCCTTGACGCAGCACGAGAACCATCCCACAACTCCTCCTGCCGCGCATGTCCCGGCTCCAGTGATGCCGGACACGTGGCCGGCGTCACGGCGAATCAGCCCTTTCCGCCGCCGGAGGCTCCGGAACCGGATCTGGGCTTGTTCTCCGCACTCTTGCCGGAGGCGGACTTCGCGTCGCTCCGAGTTCCGATCGAGACGTGTGGTGGCAGTCGTTCGAGCTGGGCCGGACTCAGGAGTCTGCGCAACGCGGCACCGACCTCGGAGTCGAGACGCTCGAAGTCATCTTGCTCGGGTTCCTCCCATGTCTCCTCGTCCATCGACTTCGCGGAGGCGAAGTCGTCGACGATCGCCTCGGCCATGGCCCGGGCGATCCGGACTTCGCGGCGGAGTCGCTCCTCGATGGCACGCTCGCGAATCTGCTCGGTCCGCGGCATCACTTGCTCCGCCAGAGAAAGGACGGCGGCACGTTGTTCATCGTCGAGGTCCTCAAGGCCGAGCGTCACGTCGATCGCCTTCTCCGACCAGCGCGGCCTCATCTGCTGCGGGAACGCTCGTTGTCGAATCTCCGACCGAAGCGAGGTCTCGAGGGTGGGGGAGTCGGCTGCGGCCGCCGTGGTCATCTCCTCCGCGATCATCAGGGTCAGGTCGCGCACCGCGAGTTCTGCCGAGACCTGCACGTCCGCGGCATCCTCGAGCGTGCGGGCCGCACGCTCGACCCCTCGCGGGTCGCCGGCCAGACCTTCGAGATATCCCCGGAGGGCGGCGAGTTCCGTGGCGATGCGAGCGAGGGTCCGGGCATCGACGAGTGATGCAAACTCCAGACAGCGACGCTCGATGGCCGCTTCGATCGAGCGGATGGTGGCGTCGTCCAGCGTCATTCCGGAACGGGTCACTTGCCAGGCTGCGTCGAGGTCGATCGAATCACCGCCGAAGCGACCACGTCGGCGCCCATGCTCGGATCGGAGCCGAGCAAGCGTTCTGGCAAGCATCTCCGACTCTTCGGCGGGAACGACGGCGGCGAGGTCTTCTTCGAACGCGCGACGCCATTGGTCTCGCGACATGCGAAATGCCAAGGCTCGACCAAGGGCCGCCGCAGAGGCGCGTTCCGGGGATTCGGTCGATCCCTGCGATTCGGCACGGATGGCCTGGAGCGCCGCGACTCGGCGTTGCAGGCCCGCGGCTTCGGCGACGGCCCAGTCGATCCACTTCTCCATGGATGCAGGATCCGCTTCGCCACCCTTGCCCGCGGCACCGGCGCGGAGATCGTCCATGGCCGCATCGCGGTCGATGACGGCGGCGGCCACCGAAGCGAGTGCCGCATCGATCTCGGGCGTCATCATCGCGCTCGCTCGTCGAGCCGCGGCCACGGCATCGAGCACCTCCCGTCGCTCGCGTTCGAAGAGGCTCGTGTAGTCGTCAAGGAGCGTCTCCACGATCGCGGACGCGCCGGCGTCGATCGCCAGTTCCTTCGTCAGAAACGCCGCGTCGCGGGGCAGGTATTCCGGTTCGAGGAGCGTGGTCAGCGCTCCTCCGCCGGGGAGCGCGAAAACCGCCCAGACCGGTGTCGACTTGCTTTCTTCCGCCGTGCCGCCGTTCTTGCTACCACCCTTGGAGCTCCCGGAGGCCCTTCCTCCTTCGAGTTCCATGATGGCCTTGGCGAGGTCGGGGGCGTCGTCCCGCTCGATCAGGCCGAGCATGACCCCGGCCTTGATCTGCGTGCCGAGATCGCCGGCACCATTGGACGTCGTTGACTTTCCGGCGTCCTGGACCGTGGCGATGGACCTGTGGGTGGGCCAGGCCAGCAGCGAGGCGCTGATGGCGATGGTCATGGTGAGCAGGGTCTTCATGGCGGGGGGCTCCGGGATTGACCGAGCGCGTGTCGATGCTCCAGTTGGACTCGCTCGGAGTATACGAAAAATTTCGTATTACAGCGACGGTCGATGTTCGCTCACCGAGGCCGGCTCTTGGCCTGGTCAGGCATTCGGATGGCAGGCAGTACCCGGCTCGGGGCTCGACGATCCGGCCCGTCGCACGCGTCTGAACCACCAGACGGCCGCGATCACGCCGCACGGGATCACCGCCGCCGCCTCGCCCGCGCTGTCGAGGATCGCGAGTTGCTTGAAGGTGGCGTCGAGCGCGTCACCGTCGGTCGGATTGGCGAGGTAGCCCGCGAGCAGACTCACCGCCGCCTCGCGGAACCCGATGCGGCCGAGCGGGTTCATCGCGACGACCAGCGCCGCGACCGCGATGATGAGGAGATCGCCCGAACCGAGTTCGAGTCCGAGGATCCTCGCGGCGATCGCGACGCGGGCCGCCCACATCGCGAGATCGACGCTGCGAAGTGCGAGTCCGGCGGTCATCCAACCGCGATGCGTCAGCATGGGGACCGCGCCGGGGATGAAGCGGTCGAGCGGACGGGCGACGACCGACATTCGGGCGAGCGTCGGGAGCAGCAGGACGAGGATCGCCAGCGGCACCGTGAAGAGCGCGACCCACGCCGCGTCGAGCGACGGATGCAGCACGGTCGCCCCGAGGGCGGCGCCCATCACCGCCATCATCGCGATCGTGACCGTGCCGAACCACGCGAAGAGCAGCAGCAGCGGCATGCGATCGACCCGCAGGTGGTAGATGAACCGGCTGAGCATGCCGATGCGGACGGGGGCGTAGTTGAGAAGCCCGGAGGTGAAGTTGACGCCTTGAAGCGTCCAGAACCCTTCGCGCCGCACGGGCCGGATGGTGGTCCAGAAGAGGGCGCCGTTGGCGATCTGGCTCGCGACCGAGGTCGCGAGCAG
>JAUIHC010000126.1 GCA_030432455.1 Phycisphaerae bacterium
CAACGGCACGGAGACTCTGTGGTCACCCCGTCAGTGATGATCGTGGTCGTGATCGGGATGGCCATCGCCGTCGTGGTCGTGCGGATCGACGTTGGTGTTCTCCTCGCCTGCCTGCGATCCGAGGCGGTTGTTGCCGCGCTCGGGCTTGCCGCCGACCCAGATCCGGGTCGCGTCCACCACGAACAGCCCGTCGTCGTTGCGGTCGCTGACCGTGCCGTCCACCACGATGTAGCGGAGCGGGGCGAGGCCGCCGGCGCCCTGGGCGGTCGCCGCGTAGGGCATGCCGTCGGCATCGACGATGCGGACGGTGGCGCTCCCGGCCGTGAGGGCGTTGCGGTCCTCGCAGCAGTAGTCCCACGGAATCGGGCAGTGATCCTCCTCGCCCATGAGTTCGCACGACTCGAGCGACGGGTCGGCGACGGTGAACACCGCCATCCCGTCCACGAACGGCTGGTCGCGACCGCCGACGCGGGCGAGGAAGGTCACCGACTCGCCGATCGTCGCGGTCGGCTTGACCGCCATGAGGTCCTTCGCCTCGGCGGGGCGGTTGCGGGTGAAGGACGCGGCGGGAATCGATGCGGTCGAGGCGGCGATCGTCGCGCCGCCGGTCGATCCGTCACCGCAGCCGGTCGGGATGGCGGTCGCGATCAGGAGCAGGGGCAGGACGGCGAGGGGGCGAAGGGTCATGGATCGGTCTCCGTGAATGAGCTGGAAGAGTGGGGCGAAGAGTGGGTTCAAGAGGGTCGGTCAGGAGGCCCGGAGGGCTTCGGGAATCGGTCGTCGCAGACACCGCCAGCCCGGCAGGACCGCGCCGACGACGCCGAGCAGCAGGCCGGCCGCAAGGCCCCCGGCGAGAACCCCGGGACCGATGGCGATCCCGAAGATGCCCATCGAGAATCGGATCGCCACCCCGTCGAGCAGCGTCCGGGCGATGGCGGCGGCGACGAGTCCGCCCGCGGCGGCGGTGATGACCGACTCGGCGAGCAGGGCGCGGAGGATCGCGGCTCGCCCGTACCCGAGGGTCCGCAGCGTGCCGATCTCGCGGATCCGTCCCGCGAAGGTCGCGTAGCTGGTGTTGAGCCCGCCGACCACGCCGCCCGCGGCGACGAGCAGGGCGGTGGCGAGCACCATGAGTCGGATCGGCCCGAAGAGCGCCGCGAGCGAGGCGTAGTACTCGGTCTCGGGCAGGGCGGTGATCTCGAGGTCGAGCCTCGTCGCGGCGAACGCCTGCACGCCGCGGAAGTCGGGGGCGTCAAGGCGCACCGTCACGCAGGAGAGCGTGTTCCGCTGGGTCACCACCAGCAGGTCCGAGAGCGGCATCCACGCCTCGCCCTCCACCACGCCACCGTCGGCGGCGAGCACGCCCACCACGGTGAACGGACGGTCGTCCACCACGAGCGTCCGGTCGATCGACATCGAGGGCGGATCGAATCCGAGGCTGCGGGCGGCGAGGCGGCCGAGCGCGATCTCGTCGGCGCCCGGCGTCGGTGGACGGCCATGCGTCAGGGACACCTCGCGATGGACCAGAAACGCCTCGGGGTTGGTCCCGCGGATGAGGAGGTTCGCGCCGACCCCGTCGTCGTCGGACCGGACCGGCATCGCCGCGTGGATCTCCGGTGAGATCGCCTCCACGCCGCCGACCGTGGCCACGCCCCGCAGCGAGGCGGCGAGGATCCCCGGCGTCCGCATCGGAATCTCGCTGCGCTCGATGCTCTCCTCGCTTCCGAGTCCGAGCACGATCGCGTTGCGGGCGTCGCCGCTGGTCCGGAGGGCGTCGTCCATGCCCCGCACGAAGCCCGCCGCCGCGACCACGAGCACCACGACCAGCGCACTCCCGCCCGCGGCCATCAGCATGCGGCCCGGACTTCGCCCGAGGTTGCGGATCGCGTATTCGAAGGGCAGTCCTCGCATCAGGCGGCTCGCAGTCCGGTGACGATGCCGCCGGTCGCGGCCCGAAGGGCGGGCACGGCGCCCGCCACCAGCCCGAGTCCGACCGCGATGACGGTGCCGATCGCGGCGATGCGGGGATCGGTCGCGATCTCGATGTTCACGCCCTCCATCGCCATGCTGAAGCGGCCCCAGCCCGCGACCCCGGCGGCGAGTCCCGCCCCGAGGGCACCGCCGATCAGTCCGAGCACCGCACCCTCCAGCAGCACCATCCACGCGAGGAGCGGACCGCTCCAGCCGAGCGTGCGGAGCACCGCGTGGTCGCGCACCCGGTCCCGCATCGCCAGCACGATCGCATTGGCGACGAGAGCCAGCACCGCCACGAGGGCGCCGCGGCCGACCCAGCCTGCGAAACCGACCAGGGCCACGACATCGCGGGCCGCCCGGCCGGTGAACGCCTTCTCCGGCCAGGTCGAGGTCGGATGCTCGTCGTGCTCGAACGCGGCGTCGATCGCCTCGGCGATCTCCTCGATCCGGGCCGGATCGTCCACCGTCACCGAGAACTGCGTGACGATGCCGCCGCTGCCCCCGCGTCGCATCGATTCCTGCAGGAAGGGCAGGCCGACCCAGGCGACGTTGCGGTCCTGGGCCCGGTCGCTCCGCAGGATGCCCGCCACGAACACGGTGATGCCGGCGGCGCTGAACCGGTCGCCGATCCGGATCCCGCGGCGGGCCGCGAGGGCCTCGCCGACCAGGGCCGCGTCGCTGCGTCGGCTCCAGTCCTCGATCGAACCCCCGACGATCTCGGAGTCGGCGCCGATCGAGTCGCGCAGCCCTTCGGCCGGCACCCCGCGGAAGGTGACCACGTCGAGGCTCGCCCGGCAGTTGGAGACGAGCACCTGCATCGGCACCACGCTTCGCACGCCGTCGATCCGCTCGATGCGGTCGCCGTAGAACTGCGGGAGCCGACTGCTGAACGGGCAGAATCGGTTCTCTCGGTAGACCACGAGGGTCGCGTCTTCGGCGCGGGCCACCGTCGCCTCGTGCACGCCCTGACGCATCGCCTCGACCGAGGTGAACAGGAACATCGCCACCGCGATGCCGACCACGGTCAGCCCGCACCGCACCGGGCTGCGGACGATGTGCCGAATCACGGTCGGCACCACCGCGATCCACGGGCTCACGAGACCACCTCGCGATCGGCCTCGACCAGTCGGCCCTTCTCCAGGTGCAGCAGCGTGTCGCACCACGCCGTGGTGCGGGGATCGTGCGTCACCATGACGATCGTGCGTCCAAGCTCCTCCTGCAGTCGCTTGAGCAGGTCCATGATCGTGGTGGCGGACTCGCGGTCGAGGTCGCCGGTCGGCTCGTCGGCGAGCACGATCGGCGGATCGGTGACGATCGCCCGCGCGATCGCGACCCGCTGCTCCTGTCCGCCCGAGAGCTGATCGGGCCGGTGATCGCGACGATCGGCGATGCCCACGACCTCCAGCGCGGCCGCGACGCGGCGATGACGCTCGCGACGGGGAAGACCGTGCAGGAGCAGCGGAAGCTCGACATTCTCGTACGCGGTGAGCACCGGCACCAGGTTGTAGAGCTGGAAGACGTAGCCGATCGTCCGCGACCGCCACCGTGCGAGCCCGCTGCGGGAGAGTCGATGGACCTCGACGCCGTCCACCACGAGCGAGCCGCGGGTCGGACGGTCGATGCCCGCGAGCAGGTTCAGAAGCGTGGTCTTCCCCGAACCCGAGGGGCCCATGAGGGCGACGAACCGTCCCTCCTCCAGATCGAGGTCGAGCTCGTCGAGCGGCGTGATCTCCTCCGGTCCGCGTCGATAGGTGCGGGCGAGCCCGCGGCACTCGATGAGACTCATGCGTCGCTCCCTTCCGTGATCCGCACGGGGTCGCCGTCGTGGAGCTCGTGATCCAGCAGCACGAGATCGCCCGGCATCAGCCCCCGTCGGATCTCGATCCAGTCGTCCACGATCGCTCGACCCGTCTCGACGGTTCGCCGCACCGCGATGCCGTCGCGTCCGTCGCGCTCGGTCAGCACCCAGACCGTGGCGTCGTCGAGAAGCGCGTCCCGCGGAGCGAAGACGCGGCTGGCGGTTCGGGCGACCGCGGTGTCGGCGCCGCCCGCCGCGCCGGTGGTCTCGGGGGCGGCCAGCAGACGCACCCTCGCCAGCATGTCCGGCTTGAGCAGCGGCGACGGATCGAGGATCCGCACCTTCGCCTCGACCGTGTTCTTCGCCAGATCCGCCCGATGCACGAACCGCACGATCTCGCCCCGGAACACCGTGTCGGGAAGCAGATCCACCACGACCTCGGCGGGCTGACCGACGCCGATCCGGGCCGCGTCCGCGAGGGGAACATCGGCGCGGACCTGAAGGTTCTCGGGGTCGTAGATGTGCACGACGTGCGCGGAGTGCTGCGGAGGGCCCGGCGAGAGATTGGATCCGGCGGTCGTCAGTCGTTCGATGACGACGCCCGCGACCGGCGTGCGGATGGTGCAGCGATCGAGCCGCAGCGCCGCGGCGTCGAGATCCGCCTGCGCCATCGCGAGGGCCGCGGCCGCGGCATCCCGCTCGGCCGCGGCGACCGATGCGGCCCGTCGCTCCTCGATCAGCAGGTCGCGGTGTCGGCTCGCCGCCCGGACCTCGGCCTCCGCCGCCTCCAACTGCGCCGCCGCCGCCGACTGCTCCAGTCGCAGGGCATCGAGTTGGGCCTCGACGCCCGAGAGTCGGAACCCGAGTCGGATGACCGGTCCTTCGGCGACGGCACCGTCGGCAACCAGTCGTCGCTTGCGGTCGAGCTCGTCGCGGATCTCGTGGCGGGTGGACTCGAGGATCGCGATGCGGGCGGGGAAGCCCGCGAGCACCGCGGCGAGGCGGGCCGACTCGGCGGCCGCGATCGAGACGCGACGATCAAGATCGACCAGCTCGTGAAGTGCGGTCTCCGTGGCGACCACCACCGCCTCGGCCTTCGCCAGCGCGGCCTCGCGGGCGTGCAGGTCTGCGCGGGCCCGCTCGAGGGCGATGCGGGCGTCGTCGGTCACGAGCCGGGCCACCGGATCGCCCGCGGCGACGGTGTCGCCCTCGAGCACGAGGATCTCCTCGACCACGCCGCCGGTGAGGGCGGAGACGTAGGTCGCATCCGGCGCCGCCTCGACCCAGCCGGGGGCCTGCACGATCACCGCCCGATCCTCGGCCGAGGAACTGGACGGGTCGGTGGCGGTGACCTCGATCGTGCGGATCGTCACCGGGGACGCCCGCACCTCGGTGCGGGGCCGCCATGCCGACCAGCCCGCGTCGAGCAGCAGCCATCCGCTGCCCGCGAGGATCGCGAGGGGGAGCACGACGCGTCGCCACGGTCGTCGGGCCGGGGCGGGCATGTGGTCGCCGGCGTCGGGACGGAAGGCGTCGATCGTCGGCCGGGTGGTCGAGGTGCTGGCCGAGGTGCTGGTGGAGGTTCTGGTGGAGGTTCTGGTGGAGGTCATGGGCGGGTCTCCGTGGTCTCGAGGCGTGCGGTCTCGATCGCCGGGACGAGAGGTGGTCGGGGGCTCGCGTGCAGATCGCCGCCGACGGCCTGCACCAGATCGATCAGGGCGAGTTCGGCGTCGAGGCGGTGGTCGATGACGGCGCGTTCGGCCAGAAGGCGGCGGCGACGCGCCTCGATCGCCGCGTCCAGCGACGAGGTGCCTTCACGATGCGCCGCGTCCTCGAGCCGTTCCGCGTCCCGAGCCGCGGTCAGCACCGACGCCTCGACGCCGTCGGCGAGGATCGAGGCACGATGCCAGGCGTCGAGCGCGAGTCGAGCCTCGGCGACGCCGGTCCGTCGGGCCTCGATGCAGGCCAGAGCGGCGTCGCGCCACGCCGCCGCCGCTTCGGCGACCGCGGGTTCGCCGTCGTCGAAGATCGGAAGGCTGAGGCGAAGCCCCGGCAGCACCGCCTCGCGGTCCATGAAGTTGCGGTTCCACATCAGCGTCGCGGAGACCTCGGGAATCCGCGAGAGCCCCGCGAGATCCGCGTCCGCGGCGGCCGCTTCGAGACGGCAGACCGCGGCCGCGACATCGAGCCGCGCCGAGGCCGCGAGTTCGACGATCGTCGAGTCGTCGGGAGGCGGGGCGGCGTCCGCGGCATCGCCCGGCACCGGCGTGAACGACTCGGGGTCCGCGTCGGGGAGACCGATCGTCGCCACCAGCGTCAACCGGGCGGTGCGGGCCGCGTCCCGGCGGGCCACGGCGTCCAGTTCGGCGGTCTCGACGGCGAGCCGGGCGCGGGCGACGTCGATGCGGGTCGCCTCACCCTCCTCGGCACGGCGGTCGGTGAGTCGTCGGAGCGTCGCGGCGGCGGCGGCGTCCTCGGCGGCGATGTCGGCCAGTCGGATGGCGGCCACCGCTTCGGCATGGCGGCGTCGGACCTCGGCATCGAGGGCGATCACCGCGTCGGCGGCGTCGAGGATCGCGGCGCGGCGTCGCGCATCGGCGGCGTCGAGCCGGGCAGGCCGGGTCCAGAGCCAGGTGATCTGCTGGGCGAACATCGCGATGGCGGGGGCGCCGCTCAGACCGTCCACCGGCACGCCGATGCCGAACTCGACCATCGGATTGGGGGCTCGATCGCGGGCTGCGAGCCGGGCCCGGGCGATCGCGACCTGTTCAAGGGCCCGGCGGATCGCGGGGTCGCGCGACATCGCGATCTCGATCGCGTCCTCGACGGTGAGCATCCGGGGAATCGCCGGGCGGATGTCGTCGTCGTCGGGGGCGGCCCGCAGCCGCTCGGCATCGACGCCGACCGCGCGGGGAGCGGCGAGCTCGACGGTGGTGTCCAGATCGCGATCCGATGTCGGGTCGATGCACCCGGCGCAGGTCAGCAGCGTCGCGGCGGTCAGGGCCGTCACGCGGGTGGGGAGGAGGGGGTGGGATCGACGGCACCGCGGGGCGGGTTGCCGATCCCGATCATCGAGATGGGGCATGAACGAGGTTCCGATGACATGCGACGACGCGCCCGACGCGGCGCGTCGGGCGGGCGGATCGGGTGCATCCGGAACGTCAGACCTGAATGATGACGGCCCGCCGCAGGGCGCGGGCCGAGGCGTCGGGCGGACCGGCCTCGTCGGGCGGGCGGTCCGATCGCGGGATGGGCGTGGCATCCGACGACACCGACGCCGCGGGGGCGGCGTCGGTCCAGGCGACCATGATGGCGGCGGGCAGGGCGAGGCGGGCGAGCGTCTGGTCGGTCGGTGCGTCGAGGATCGGCGCGGTCCGCACGCAATGGCAGCCGTCGGTCGCGGGCGTGTCGTCGTCGGGCTCGGCGTCGGTCGGGCACGACGAGACGCTGCAGCAGCAGGTCGGACGCGCCGTCGCCTGAACCCCGGGGTCGGACGCGAGTGCGTCACCGAACACCTGCACCGTGCAGCAGCAGAGCGGCATCGCGACCGCCAGAAGGAGGCAGACCAGTCGGCCGAGGATGCTGCGGGGGTCCGGACGCATGACGAGTGTGGATCGTACGGTCCGGCTCCCCGGTCGAACAAGGCCGATCTGCGAAACGACCGGGAATCGGGGACGATGCCTGCATGTCCGTTGCATCCGAGAACCCGCTGCCGGCCGCCCGGCGAGGCCTCGTCATCGACAAGGCCTTCATGGCGATCGGGATCCTGCTGCTTCTGGGGGCGGTCGTGGTGGTGGCGGCGTGGTCGATTCCCGCGATCCGCGAGGTGAAGGCGGTCCAGTCGTGGATCTCCGCCGGGGCGGAGGTCGTGCACAGCGAGCTGAAGGTCGAGACCTCGCGCTCCGATGGGAGGACGACCCGGTCGTACACCCCGATCGTCCGCTACCTCTACACGGTCCCCCGCGGTGACGGTGCGGTCGAGCTGCTCGGGAGCCGGGTGGACATCGCGGGCATGCGCACGGAGTCGGACAGCCGCGATGTCGTCAGCCGCCACACCGTCGGTCGTCGGTGCACGATCCTGCACGACCCGGACGAGCCGTGGCGGAGCGTGCTGCGGCCACAGGGGACGCCATGGGGGGCGTGGTTCGCACCCGGAGTGATGGCGGTGCTCGGCGCGATGTTCGTCGTGCTTCCCGGGTTCGCGTTGCGGAAGAAGGCGTCGCTCCAGCGACCGAACAACGAGACCGATCG
>JAUIHC010000127.1 GCA_030432455.1 Phycisphaerae bacterium
TCGCGATAGACATAGTGCTCCAGTCGCTCGCGGGCCCGCCCGTTCGGTTCGATCGTCCGCTCGAAGACGACCGCCGCGATCCGGTCTGACCGCGTGCCGTCCTCCGAGGGTTCGATCCGCAGCACGACCCGGCCGAATCGGCGTTCGGTCTCGTCGGCGAGGTCGTCGTAGGCGTCCATGCGGACGCGGCTGACGAAGGTCCGCATCGCGAGCGTCTGGGCGTCGAGCGCGTCGAGGATCGCGGTCGTCTCCGGGTCCAGCGCCGGGGTGGCGTCCTGAGCAGCCGCCAGAATCGCAGCGGCCCGCGGCGACGCCGGACGGCAGCACGCGGGCCCCTCGCCGGACGGTGGATCCGACGCCGGGGGGGCGAGGGCGGCAAGGAGCACGAGCAGGGCGGGGCTGGGCAGACTCGGGAACACGCGGGACTCCGAGGGGGGGCGTGATCGTAGGAGTAGTGGGGGTGGTAGTGGTAGTGGTAGTAGTAGTAGTAGTAGTAGTAGTAAGAGGAGGAGTCGTCGTCGTGGTGGTGGGTTGTCGTTGCGGGGGGGTTCGTGGGGAATCTTGGCGTCCTGACTGGCTCGACGGGGATTTCGCTCCATCTAAGATCATGCCGCTGCCGCAGTTCGCGGCGGTGGGTCCGAGTCATTCTCTCCACGATGGGTCAGAAACCGATGTCTCCGATCGTTCCTTCGGGCCGTACCGCCCTCGCCGTGGTCCTGAGCGTCGTCGGCGTGTTCCTGCTGATCGAGCGTCCGCATGCCGAGGCGTCGATCGCCCCGCCCCGGGCCGCCCGAGCCGCTGCGCAGGGAGCTCGCAGCCGCCGGGCCGCGCCGCCACCCGCACCGTTGTCCATCCATCCCGGGCAGGTGATCGACGATCGCACCGGTCGGCCGTCCTGGCTCGTGCTTCTCGACCGTCGCCCGGCCGGTCCCGCCGCGGCTCAGGCCGCCATCGACCCCGCCATCGATTCGGTGCTTCGCGCCGCCGGCGTGGCCCCCACCCGGGCCACCCAGCGGTATCGGCACGCGATCGTGGGCTTCGCCGCCGACCTCACGCCCCTCGAAGCAGCCCGGATCGCGGCGGACCCCCGGGTTCGTGCGATCGATCCGAACCGTCAAGGCCGGGCGGCCCGGTTCTCGGGCGGCGACGGCATCGACCTGTCATCCCCGTGGCCGCACCGCCGCGTCTCGGATCCCGACGGCGACGCCGCCTCGCTGGACCGCTGCGGCGCGACCGGTGCCGGGGTCACCGTGGTCGTCATCGACACCGGCGTGAACCCCGATCACAGCGAGGTCGCGGGCCGTGTGACCTGGTCGGTCAACGTGGTGGGCGACGACCAGCCCGACGGTCGCGATCGCAACGGTCACGGCACCGCGGTCGCGAGCATCGCCGCGGGCCGCACGATCGGCATCGCGCCGGACGCCTCGATCGCCGCGGTCCGCGCCTTGAACGAGGAGGGTTCGTACGTCGATGCGTGGCTGCTGGCGGCGCTCGACTGGACGGTGGCGCACGCCGACGACCTGCTGCCCGCGGTCGTGAACATGTCGCTTGGGGCCACGATCGTCGGACAGCCCGGCGCGACGATCGAGGCGGCGTACGACGCGGTCGAATCGACGGGCATCCCGATGTTCGCCGCCGCTGGCAACGACTCCAAGCCCGCCTCGTGGGAGAGCCCGGCCGCAAGCGTCTTCGCGACGACCATCGGGGCCACCGACGGCGCCGACCACCCGAGCCCGTTCTCAAACTTCGGCCCGTCGGTCGATCTCTGGGCCCCGGGCTCGGCGATCCTCGCCGCCGACTGGGAGAAGCCCGACGGCGGCCTGCTGCTCGAGAACGGCACCTCCGAGGCGACGCCGATCGTCGCGGGCATCGCGGCCCTGCACCTCGAGCAGCATCCGCCGACGAGCGACGAACTCGCCGGGACGCGGCGACGAATCGCGCACCGGACCCGGCTGAGCCTGAACGCCTCGGCCGCGGCCCTGCGGCTGAGCGATCACGACGACCCGGTCTGGGTCTCACCCGGTGGCAACGCGATCCTCGGCGGGGCCGCCAACCTGCTCGTCCAGTCGTGCGCCGTGGCAAGCGGCATCGAGCCCGGGCCGCTCGCCTGGCACGACGGCGTGGCGAGCGTGCGGCTCGGAGACGGCCTCGCCTCGATTCCGCTGGACTTCGCGCACTCGCAGTACGTGAGTCATCCCGACGGACCGCTGGAGATCACGATCGGACTGCTCGGCATTCCGTTCGTCGATCTGGTCCTGCCGGACGGCTCGCTGTCGATCCCCGGGGCCACGGTCCGGATCGTGGACATGGGCGACGATCGAGTGCTCTTCGACAGCGACGCGTGGATCGCGAGCGACGCCCTGTTGAAGACCACCGACCGCGTGGTGCGGTCATCGACGTCGGCCGGAGTGCGGATCGACTGGCAACCGGCGTTCGGCTCATGGCCGCAGATGCCGGAAGGCGTCGGCTACGCCATGACCGCCGCGGTCGTGGATCGCTGTCCGGGCGAGCTCACCGGCGACGGCGTGGTGGACGGACTCGACCTCCAGCGACTGCTCGCGCAGTGGGGGCCGTGTCCGATCGACGGACCATGCGCGGCCGACCTCGACGCGAACGGACTGGTCGGGGCGAGCGATCTCGGCATCCTCTTCGCCGCGTGGGGCGAGTGCCCGACGATCCCGACCCGCGGGTTCCTCTTCGATTGCGAGGGCCGCGAAGTGCTCCGCAGTCACCTCGGCGACGACCTCCTCGACGACGGCGACCGCATCGTGCGGGCGGGTCGCTTCGGAGCCATCACCGCGGCCGGTGCGCGGCTCGACTGTCCACTGCTCGACTGGGACACCGACGGCGGACCGTTCACGATCGCGCCCGACGATCCGCGGGAAGGCGCGTGCCTGAGCGGCGACGGCTGTGCGCAGACCACGGCCTCCGGATGCACCAACGGCGTGTTCTTCGGGGCCGGGGTCCCCTGTGATCCGTCGCTGCAGGCGTTCTTCTTCCTCCCGGACTGCGGATCGGAGTCGGTCACGCTCGGGTTCCCGTGGATCCAGCCGATCCAGACCTCGTCCAACCTCCGGGTGCGACAGGCGGTGCCGCCGGGGACGACCTCGATCTCGACGGCGCTCTTCATGGCGGTTCCGTCGTCGATCGCGAACTCGACCGGGATCTCGCTGACGTCCGAAGATTCACAGATCCTCGTCGGGCGGGGCCTCAAGCTGCCGCCGACCCCGTTCCGGGTCGTGATCGAGTTCACCGACGATGGTCCTCCCCTGGCGTTCGAGACCGTTCCCTCGACCGACGCCGTCTTCGGCATCGATCCGTCGATTCCCGTGGTCGCGTACCGCTTCGGCGGACTGCTGCCTCCGCAGTCCCGCGAGATCCGGTCGATCGAGTTCTCGCCGAGTCCCACCGGCATGGCCCCGGTCAGCAGCACGGTGAGCATGGCCGCGGTCTACGGCGCCCTCGTCGAGGACGAGACCACGACTCCCGGCGTCGAGATCTCCCACGACGGCGGCCGAACCTGGACGACCTATCGCGACGAAGCGACCGGCCAGACGGTCCAGTGGGGCATGTGTCTGCTGCCGTGACGCCCTGGCCCCCGGTGTTCACCGAAGCGGCACGCTCTCGACGACCTCGAGTCCGAAGCCGTGCAGGGTCGGCCAGGGGCGCGGGTGGTTGGTGAGCAGCCGGAGCTTCGAGAGCCCGAGGTCCCGCAGGATCTGGCTGCCGATGCCGAGTTCACGCTGGTCCATCGGCATCACCTTCGACCCGACACCGTCGGGGCGGGCGAGATCGGGGGCGTTGACGTCTTCGGCGCGGCGGCTGACCTCGTGCAGCGATCCCGAGATCTCGGCGTTGCCCGACTCGGGTCGCATGTAGACGAGCGCCCCGCGGCCGGCCTCGCGGATCGCCCGCAGGCTCGCCATGAGATCGTCGCGGCTGCTGCGATCGGCGCTCGCGCCCGCGACCCCGAAGATGTCGCCCATGAGATCGCGGCGATGCACGCGCACGAGCGTCGGCTCGGTCTGTTCGAGCGGTCGTCCGTCGGCGTCAAGGTCGCCAACGCCGCCCGCGCAGAGGGCGATGTGCGGCAGCGCGTCGATCGTGCTCCGCCACGCGAAGAGCCGGAAGGTGCCCTCGGGCGTCTCGATGTCGCGACCGCTCGTCGGCTCCACCCGCGTCACGAGTCCTTCGCCGTTCAGCCGGTACTCGATGATCTGCTCGACCGAGCACATCCTGAGACCGTGCTCGACGCACATCTCCTCGAGATCAGGCAGGCGAGCCATGTCGCCGTCGGGCTTGACGACCTCGATGATGGCGGCCGCCGGCTTGAGCCCGGCGAGCTTGCAGAGATCGACCGAGCCTTCGGTCTGGCCGGTGCGGACGAGCACCCCGCCGTCGCGGGCGCGAAGCGGGTTGATGTGACCGGGACGCACGAAATCATCGGGGCGGGCGGTCGGGTCGGCCATCATGCGGATGGTGATCGCGCGGTCGCTCGAACTGATGCCGGTGCCGACGCCGTGCCGCGGGTGCCCGTCGATCGAGATCGTGAACGGCGTCTGCCGAAGGCTGGTGTTGATCGCCCCCTGCGGTCCGAGTTCGAGCCGGTCGCAGGTCTCGCCATCGACCGCGACGCAGAGGTACCCGCCGCCGACCCGGGTCATGAAGTTGACGATCTCGGGGGTGACGAACTCGGCGGCGACCACGAAGTCGCCCTCGTTCTCGCGGCTCTCGTCATCGACGAGCACGATGACGCGGCCGGCACGGAGGTCGTCAAGAATCTCGGGAATCGGGGCGAAGGTCATGAGTCCGGCGATGGTACCCCGACGCTCGCCCGATCTGTCTTCGCTCGCTCGCCGGAGAAGCAGGGATCACGGCTCGAATCGCGACCCGGAACGGGGATCCCGGACCTTTCACGAATATTTTCGTCTTTTGACGGGCCGGCGGGGGACAATCGACGAAATCATTCGTATGTTTGAGTCGTTCGCTTCCGGAGACCCCACATGGCCCGACCACGACTCGATCCCGAACGACGACGCCCCACCGAAGCCGAAGCCTCGATCCTGGCCACGCTCTGGGAGCACGGCCCCTCCACCGTCCGACAGGTCCATGAACATCTCGCAAGCCAGCAGGATGTCGGTCTCACGACGGTCCTGAAGCTCATGCAGATCATGGCCGAGAAGGGACTTCTGGCCCGCGACACCTCCGTCCGGCCGCAGGTGTTCTCGCCCGCTCGTGATCAGGCGGATGTCCAGGCCGACATGGTCGGCGACCTGCTCGATCGCATCTTCGGCGGGTCCACGGAGAACCTGGTCCTTCGGGCCCTCTCGACGCGCCCATCCTCGCCCGAGGAGATCGCCGCGATTCGGCGTCACCTCGACGCGCTTGACGGAGGCGACCGATGACGACGCCTGCCGTCTTCGACGCCATCGGCTGGGCGGTGGTTCATTCGCTGTGGCAGGGTCTCCTGATCGGTGGCGTCGTTCTTCTGTTCCTGCACGCATACCGAATGCGTTCCGCGTCCCTTCGGCACGCGACGTCATTCCTCGGCCTCCTCGCCATGCTGTTCGCCTTCGCGGCGACGACGACGCTGATGCTCGTCGAGAGCACCGACACGACGTCGCACGTCGTCGCATCGACCACGACGAGCGACACGCTCGCGACGACCGATTCGGCCAAGGGCATGACGAGAGTCGAGCGAGGCACCGCGGTCTCATCGGCCGCGAGCGCAGCAGCCAACCGCGCACTGGCATGGCTCCCCGGCCTGATCGCCTGGATCTGGCTCGCGGGCGTGGGCCTGATGACGATCCGACTGTCCGGCCAGTGGTGCTGGACGCGCCGGATCCGAAGTCGTGACACCCAGCCGGTCGACGCGGCCTGGCAGTCGATCTTCGAGTCGCTCAAGGCGCGATGCGGGGTGGACGATCGGGTCCGCCTGCTGGTCAGCCGAGCCATCGACTCGCCCATGGCGGTCGGTTGGCTCCACCCGATGATCCTCGTGCCGGCATCCGCCTTCACGGCGCTCGATCCCGAGCAACTCCGGACGATTCTGGTCCACGAACTCCACCACCTCGCTCGCCGGGACCACCTGCTGAACATGGTGCAGGCCGTGATCGAGGTCGTCCTCTTCTTTCATCCGGTCGCCTGGTGGCTGTCGCGGCAGGTTCGCATCGAGCGCGAGTTCCGCTGCGACGACGCCACGCTCGAAGTCACCGATTCGCCGCGTTCCCTCGCCGAGGCGCTGCTCGCCCTCGAATCGCTTCGCACGCTCAACCACACTCGGCCGAGCCTCCAACTCGCCGCCACTGGAGGATCCCTCATGCATCGCATCACTCGACTCACCAGTTCCAACCCGAAGACGACCACCCGGGCGGGATGGCGGATCCTCTCCGCCTCGACGATCCTCGCCGTCGCCGGCGCTTCGGTCGCCGCGACGAGTCTCGAATCCCCCGCCGCCTCCCAGCCCCAGGTGCAGACCATGGGTACGAAACTCCGCAAGCAGGTCACCGCGGACGAGATGACCGCCGAGGACGCCAAAGCCAAGTACGAGGCCGCCAAGGCGAAGATGTGGCGTCGCCCCGGCATGGCCGAGAAGAAGAACGCCGAGGGCGAACCCCAAGAGTCGCCGAACCTCGCGACGCTGAAGGCCGCCATCGAGGAGCGACTCAAGGCGTTGGGTGTGGAACTCCACGAGCAGGTCGCCGCGGGTGAGATGACCGCCGAGGACGCCAAGGCCAAGTACGACGCCGCCGAAGAGAAGATGTGGCGTCGCTACCGCATGGCCGAGGAGAAGGTCGGCAAGGGCGATCGCCGGGATTCGCCGGACCGCGATGAGTTGAAGATCGCGATCGAGGAGCGGTTGCAGACCATGGGCATGGAACTCCGCAGGCAGGTCGCCGCCGGCCACATGACCGCCGAGGACGCCAAGGCCAAGTACGACGCCGCTGAAGAGAAGATGTGGCGCCGCTACCGACTGGCCGAGGAGAAGGCCGTCGCCGACGACTGATCGGCTGTGCTGAACGACTCGCACCGAGACGCCCCGACTCGTCCGAGTCGGGGCGTCTCGTCTTGTGCGTGGGGGCGACTACCATCCGGCCATGCCCAAGGCCAACCCCTACCGCACCACCGCCGCCGAGCGTCGTCGCCACGAGAAGACCGCCCTCGAAGTCACCAGTCTCCCGACCGCCGCCGGTCGTGAATGGCGGGTGCAGGCGTATCTCGACGGGTGGCTCAAGGCGCGGTCCCGCTCGCTCGACTGGACGCGCGACGCTGACGGCAATCTGCTCATCACCCGGAAGACCCGCGGTCGTCGCCGCGGCGGGCCGAAGCCGCTGCTCATCACCGCCCACCTCGACCATCCGGCGTTCGTGGTGACCCGCGTGGGGGACGACCGGCGCACGATCGACGCCCAGTTCCGGGGCGGCGTCCACGATCCGTACTTCGAGAACGGCCGCGTCGAGTTCCTCGACCGAGACGACACCGCGGTGCGGGGCCGCATCGTCGAGCTTCGCCCGCCCGACGAGTCATGCCCGTTCAAGACCGTGACGGTGAGACTGTCGCGACGGCACGAGGGGCTCGCGACCGGCGATGTCGGCCGCTGGGCGTTTCCGGAGCCGAGGATCACGGGTCGCGGCGGGAAGCGCGTCCTGCACACGCATGCGTGCGACGACCTCGCGGCGGCCGCGGCAGCGCTGTGTGCGTTCGATCGGATCCGGACCCGCAAGGGTCAGGAGCATGTCGGCCTGCTCTTCACCGTCGCCGAGGAGGTCGGCTTCGTCGGCGCGATCGGCGCCGCGACCACCGGCCTGGTACCGAAGAACGCCCGACTCGTCTGCCTGGAGAACAGTCGGTCCT
>JAUIHC010000128.1 GCA_030432455.1 Phycisphaerae bacterium
CACCGCGATCCATCCGCCCATGCACGAGTTCGCGCCGTATCGGGACGTCGTCGCCACGGTGCGGAGTCGCGAGTCGGTCGATGTCCGGGCCAGAGTGGACGGCTTCCTCCGGACCCGCGGGTTCGATCCGGGCGATCTCGTCACGGTCGGCCAGACGCTGTTCACGCTCGAGACCGACGAGTACGACGCCGCGGTCGCCGCCGCGACCGCCGACCTCGGCGCGGCGAAGGCCCGACTCCAGCTCGACACCGAGGTCGCGGACAAATACCAGCAGGCGTTCGACCGCGGTGCCGCGAGCGACGTCGAACTGTTGGAGGCGCAGGCGACGGTCGAGGTCTCGGCCGCCGCGGTCGATCAGGCCGAAGCCACGCTCCGCCGCGCGGAACTCGACCTCTCCTACACCACGATCACGAGTCCGATCGAGGGCCGGATCGGCGAGGACCTCGTGAGCGTGGGCAACCTCGTCGGCCGCGGCGAACCCACGCTGCTCGCGAAGGTCCGCACCGTCGATCCGATGAACGTCTACTTCGACGTGCCCGAGACCGCGTTCCTGCAGTTCCGGCGCGACCTCGTGGACGGCGGCATGGATCCCAACGCGAAGGCGGACTATCCGTTCGAACTGGTCATGCCCGATGACCAGGTGTACGAACCGACCGGCGACCTCGACTTCGCCGACTACGAGATCGACCGCACGACCGGCACCCTCACCATGCGCGGGGTGATCGGCAACCCGCAGGGCTTCCTTCGCGACGGCATGTTCGTCCGGGTCCGACTGCGACAGCCCGAGCGGACGGCCCTCGCCCTGCCCGCGTCCGCAGTGCTCGTGGACATGGCCGGCGCGTACGCCTATCTCGTCGACGGCGACGGCCTCGTCGTACGACAGGGCGTCGAGACCGGCGTCTCGCTCGACGGTCTCGTCGAGATCGTCGCGGGCCTCGACGCGAACGACACCGTCATCGTGGACGGCATCCTCCGATCGAGGCCCGGTGCCGAGGTGGACGCCGAACTCGTCACCCTCCCGGAGGCGATGAAGCGCCTCGATCCGGCGGCGACGATCGCGGGGGGTGACTCGTGACCTCGATGCCCTCAGCCCGGACGGTTCCGTGGTGAATCCTCGTGCGTCCCTGCCCACACAAGTCACGGGGAGGTCCTGACCGGTGTTCAGTGCCGTCTTCATCAAGCGACCGATCTTCGCGGCCGTCATCTCGATCGTGATCGTGATCCTCGGCGGACTCGCCTACGGGTCGCTGCCGCGGGCCCGCTATCCGGACATCGCGCCTCCGACGATCCAGGTCTCGGCCTTCTATCCCGGTGCGAGCGCCATCACGATCGGCGAGACGGTCGCGACCCCGATCGAGCAGGAGATCAACGGCGTCGACGGCATGCTCTACATGTCGAGCGTGTCGGCGAGCGACGGCTCGTGTTCGATCACCGTGACCTTCGAGGTCGGCACCGATCTGGACATCGCCAACGTGCTCGTCCAGAACCGGGTGGCGTCGGCGATTCCGAAGCTGCCCGAGGAGGTGCAGCGACAGGGCGTCCTCACCAAGAAGCAGTCCACCGACATCATCATGTACGCGGCGCTCTCCTCGACGAGCGACGACTTCGACGCCCTCTTCCTGTCCAACTACGCCGAAGCGCGGATGCGGGACGAGCTCACGCGGGTGCCCGGGGTCGGTGACGTGAAGATCTTCGGGGTCGGCAGCTACGGCATGCGGATCTGGCTCGACCCCGAGCGGATGCGATCGCTCGACATGACGACCGGCGAGGTGGTGGCCGCGATCCGCGCCCAGAACGCGGAGGTCGCCGCGGGACGCATCGGTGCGGCCCCCGCCCCGGCTGGACAGGTCTTCGATCTCACGGTCACCACCACCGGCCGACTCCGCACCGCCGAGCAGTTCGAGGAGATCGTGGTGCGAAGCGGCGCCGAGGGCGCCCTCGTGCGACTCGCCGATGTCGCCCGCATCGAACTTGGCTCACAGAGCTACACACTGTCGAGTTCGCTCGACGGCCAGCCCGCCGCGACCATGGCGATCTACCAGCTCCCCGGGGCCAACGCGATCGATGTCGCGGACGGCTGCCGAGCGGCGCTCGATCGGATGTCGGCGGACTTTCCCGCGGGCGTCGAGTACTCGGTGGTCTTCGACGGCACGCTCATCATCCGGACGAGTCTGGCCGAGCTTCAGGTCACGCTGCTCATCACGATCGCGCTGGTGATCCTGACGGTCTACATCTTCCTCCAGAACCTGCGAGCCACGCTCATCCCGGCGGTCACGATCCCGGTGTCGCTCATCGGCACCTTCTTCGTGATGCAGCTCCTCGGGTTCAGCCTCAATCTGCTGACGCTGTTCGGGCTCGTGCTCGCGGTCGGCATCGTGGTGGACGACGCGATCGTGGTGGTCGAGAACGTCATCCGCCTGCTCGACGAGGAGAAGCTCTCCCCCAAGGAGGCCGCCCGAAGGTCGATGGAGGAGGTCTCGGGCCCGGTCGTGGCGACGACGATCGTCCTGCTCGCGGTGTTCGTGCCCGCGGCGTTCGTCGGGGGCATCACGGGAAGCCTTCTCAAGCAGTTCGCCCTCACGATCTCGATCGCCACCCTGTTCAGCTCGCTGAACGCCCTCACCCTGAGCCCCGCGCTCGCGGGCGTGATCCTGCGACCGACGAGCGACCGGCGGAACGCCTTCTTCCGTGGCTTCAACACCCTGCTCGCCCGGGTCACCGGCGGGTACACGGGCACGGTCGGCGGCCTGCTTCGCGTCTGGCCGGTGACGGTCGCGGGATTCGTCGCACTGATCGTGCTGGGCGGGGCGGCGGTCGGTCGGATCCCGACCGGGTTCGTGCCGCAGGAGGACGAGGGCTACTGCGTCATGAACGTGATGCTTCCCGACGCGGCCAGCGCCCAGCGGACCGCCGCGGTCGTCGAGCGGGTCGCGGCGCAGGCGGGCGAGATCCCCGGCGTCGCCAACGTGCTGACGATGAACGGGTACTCGCTGCTGTCGGGCGCCGCGGCGAGCAACGCGGCGACGATCGTCGTGGTCTTCGATCCGTGGGACGAACGCCCCACTCCCGATCTCCAGCAGGCGTCGATCCTCCGAGCGCTCAACACGATCGGCGCGGGCATCCAGGAGGGCATGGTCGTCGCCTTCCCGGTGCCGTCGCTGCCGGGTCTCGGGGCCAGCGCCGGTCTCTCGCTGGAGGTGCAGGACCGGGCGGGACTCGGACTCGATGTTCTGCAGGGCGCGGTCGACCAGTACCTCGACGCGGCGAACAGCCAGTCGGGGATCGCCCGGGCGATCACCACGTTCAGTGCGAATGTGCCGCAGGTGCACGTCGACATCGACCGCGAGCGGGCCCTTTCCCGCGGCGTGGACATGAACGAGATCTTCCAGACGCTCTCCGCGAATCTCGGGTCGTACTACGTCAACGACTTCGCGAGCTTCGGCCGCATCTATCAGGTTCGCACCTCGGCGGAGGCAGGGTTCCGGTCCAGTCCCGAGGACATCGGCCGACTCGAGGTCCGGAACCGGGAGGGGCGGATGCTGCCGATGGAGTCGGTGGCGACGGTCCAACGACGGTTCGGACCGGAGAGCGTGTTCCACTTCAACATCTATCCATCGGCCAGGGTCACGGCGGGACCGGCGCCCGGGTTCTCCGGCGGTCAGGCACTCCAGCTGCTCGCGGAGATGGGTGACGAGGCGCTGCCGCCGGGCACCGGCTTCGCCTGGCGGGATCTCGCGTTCCAGATGACCGCGGCCGCCGGTGGCATGGCGGCGGCGTTCGGCCTTGCGGTGATCCTGGTCTATCTGGTCCTTGCGGCGCAGTACGAGAGCTGGTCGCTCCCGGTGTCGGTGGTGCTGAGCGTCCCGACCGCCCTGCTCGGCGTCGTCATGGCGCTGCTCTTCACCGGACTGCCGATCGACCTCTACGTGCAGGTCGGCATCGTGCTGCTGATCGGACTCGCGGCGAAGAGCTCGATCCTGATCGTCGAGTTCGCCAAGGTCCGCCGCGAGGAGGGGCTCACCCCGAACGAGGCGGCGATCGACGCGGCGAAGATGCGGTTCCGCGCGGTGCTCATGACCGCGTTCAGCTTCATCCTCGGCGTGCTGCCGCTGCTGGTGGCGACCGGGGCGGGCGCGATGAGTCGCCGGGCGATGGGCACGACCGTGTTCGGAGGCATGCTCGCCGCGACCGTCATCAGCCTGCTGATGGTGCCGGTGCTCTACGCGATCGTCCAACGATTCAGCGAGCGATTCTTCAAGCAATAGGAACAGACGGGGTGGTTGCCATCACCATCCACCGCCACGCTCCGCCCAAAAGCGGGACAGGCGACATTTTCGGCCATCAACGGGGAGAGAGCGACGCCCGGCCGCCACCATCCGCCAACCCGTGTGACCCAACGTCGGACAGGCGATCATGTCGGATGCCCACGCACCGGGCGGCAGACGTCAACCCGACGTCGGATTCGGACGCGGATGAGGGCTTGAGCGTCTGAAACGTCGCTCGTCCACGATCCCCCTCTTCGAATGTCGCCGGTCCCCATGTCCTGCAGCACCGCCACTCCCCGCCAAAATGTTCGCCTGTCCCCATTTTTTTCATCTCCGTCATGAAGCCCATCCACACCCTCGATCTCCTCTACCACGACCTTGCCGGCGCGGCCGCGAGCCATCTGATCGTCACCGACGACGGCCCCGTGCTCGTTGAAGCGGGGCCGATGGTCACCCTGCCGACGCTGCGCGAGCAGCTCCTGATTCACGACGTCGACCCGACCTCGATCGTCGCGGTCATCCTCACCCACATCCACCTCGACCACGCCGGGGCCGCCGGGTGGTTCGCGGACCGCGGCGCCGACGTGTTTGTGCACCCCTTCGGCGCCCGCCACCTCGTCGAGCCGGTGAAGCTCAACGCCAGTGCCCGGCGGATCTACGGCGACGAGCTCGACACGCTCTTCGGCGAACTGCACGCCTGCCCCGCCGATCGGGTCCACGAGGTCGCCGACGGCGAGACCGTCTCGATCGGGGGCATCGACTTCACCGCGATCGAAACGCCCGGCCACGCCCGGCACCACCATGCCTGGATGCTCGACCTCGACGGTCTCCGCCAGTGCTTCACCGGCGACGTCGCGGGCATGCGGATCCCGGGATCCTCCTTCCCCACCCTCCCGCTCGCTCCACCGGAGTTCGATCGCGACGCCTGGGTCGCGTCGATCGACCGACTCGACGCCCTCGACGTCGACCGTCTGCACCTCACGCACTTCGGCCACGTGGACGACCCGTCCCGCCACCTCGCCCGCGTCCGCGACCGGGTCATCCGGGAAAGCGACTTCGTGGCCCGGCTCCTCGCCGACGAGCACCTCGACCTCGCCAGCCGCCGGACCGCCTATCGACACTGGCTGGAGGAGGACGCCGCGGGCGAGAACATCCCGGAGGCGCGATTCCGAGCCTTCGTGAACAACGGGCTGCTGGACATGAACTTCGGGGGGGTGGCGCGGTGGAGGGGAGCGAGGAGGGCGTAGAGAGTGGAGGGAGAATGGAGAACGGAAAACGGAGAAGGGCGAAGGAAACTCGGGGAAGGGGAATGGCGGATGACCTCGGCGGGTGAACTTCGCGAGGGGTCCGCGTAGTCTGTCGTGGGATCCGGGAGCCGGGTTCGAATCCGGAACCGGGTCTCCGTTCGAAGGAAGCCATCATGAACCCCATCGCCGCCACCTGCCTGTTCACCGCCGCCGCCCTCGCCGTCGCGGGTCTCGGGGCCGCCTTCGGCCCGCCGACCGGATCGACCGCCAAGGAGACTCCAGTGCGCACCCTGACCACCGCCGACGGCCGCACCATCTCGGCCGCCGGCCATGACGTCACCCCACTCTCCCGCGAGGCGGTCGCCGAGCTCGCGAAGTCGCTCACTCCCGAGCAGTACCGCATCACCCAGAACGCCGGCACCGAGCGACCGTTCTGCGGCACGCTGCTCGACAACAAGAAGGACGGCATGTACGTCTGCGTGGTGTGCGGCCTCCCCCTCTTCAAGAGCGAGCACAAGTTCACCTCCGGCACCGGCTGGCCGAGCTTCTTCACCGGGTTCGATCCCGCCCACGTCGCCGAGAAGACCGACACCAGCCACGGCATGGTCCGCACCGAGATCAACTGCGCCCGCTGCGACGCTCACCTCGGCCACGTCTTCCCCGACGGCCCCCCGCCGACCAACCTCCGGTACTGCCTCAACAGCGAGTCGTTGGAGTTCGTCGAGAAGGGGCAACCCGTCCCCAAGGAGTCCCAGCCCGTCATGACCACCGAGACCGCCTACTTCGCCGGCGGCTGCTTCTGGGGCGTCGAGCACGGCTTCCAGATGATTCCCGGCGTCTTCACCGTCGAGAGCGGCTACCAGCAGGGCACCGTCGACAACCCGACCTACAAGCAGGTCTGCACCGGGAACACCGGCCACGCCGAAAGCGTCAAGGTGGTCTTCGACCCGGCGACCGTCTCCTACGAGACGCTGCTCCGCTTCTTCATGGCCCTGCACGACCCCACCCAGCTCAATCGACAGGGCCCGGACTTCGGGACGCAGTACCGGTCGGGGGTCTACACGGTCGGCGACGACCAACTCACGACCGCGAAGAAGGTCCTCGCCGAGCTCCAGGCGAGCAGCGCCTTCGCGGGCCGCACCATCGTCACCGAGGTCGAGCCGGCGAAGGCGTTCTACGCCGCCGAGGACTATCACCAGGACTACATCGAGAAGACAGGTCGCGCCTGCCACGTGAACATCCACGGCGCGTTCAAGGCGGCGGGCCTCGAGGAGCCGACCGGGAAGCCGGCCGGGCACTGAATCGACGAATCGACGCCGCCACCGCCGCAGCCTTCCCGCCGATCCATCGCCATCACGACGACCGCCCCGGTGTCCAGAGACACCGGGGCGGTCTGTGATGGCTTGTTCATGATTCGAACACGGCCTCGAGCGACCGGATGCGCTCAGAACCGACGACGCCGCGTGCCGACCAGTCCCGCCACGGCGAGCAGCGCCACGGCACCGGGGGTGGGCACCACCTGGTTGAGGCCCTGGACCCAGGCATCCCCGACATCGACGCCGGTGAGATCGTCGGTGACGAGCCCGAGGTCGATGAGGGCGGTGGCGAAGGCGTTCGAGATGAGGAGATCCCCCCACACATCGAAGGTGTTCGTCATCGGCGAGGCGTCGGTGATGCCGACATCGAAGAGCGCGATCCCGAGGTCGAGATTGTCGCCCACCTGGAACACCGCGAGATCGGTGTTGTAGCCGATGGTGAAGTTGCCCACGGCGACATCGGCGGCGCCGGTGAAGAACACGGCCCCCCGATGCTCGATGGTGCCCCCGAACGACCCGAAGAAGTCACCGGTGTCGTAGGAGAAGGTGGTGGGAAGATCGGCACTGTCGGGCGAGGTGATCGCAAAGGCGACCGACCCCGCACCGAGGTTGCCGGGCACGATGACGCCGTCGCTGACGCCGGCGAGGGCGAGCCCCGTCGCGGCCTCGATGAGGCTGAAGTCGAGGAGCACATTGGTCTGACCACCGACCACGCCGACGAGTTCGGCACTGGCAGTGGACGCGACCACACCGGCCACGAGGGCCGCGGACACGGACTGAGTTCTCATGGGTCCCTTTTCCTTGTCTTTCCGGGCGGAGAGCCCGGAGCTTTTCCTGTTTGGCGACCGGAACAATCGGCCGACGCGTCATTCTTATCGCATCGGGCCGTCCACGGATGC
>JAUIHC010000129.1 GCA_030432455.1 Phycisphaerae bacterium
CGGGACGGCCAGCACCTCGTGAAGGATGGCCTCCGACCGGGCGAGATCCGCCGCGTCGTGGATCCAGACCCGGGTCTTCGAACCGCCCCGATGCAACGCCGTGATCCCCGCGTCACCGCGACCGAGATCGGTGGAGGTCGCCACGATCCTCGCCTCGGCGAGACGATCGAGCACCACCGCCGCCACCGGGGCATCGAGATCGGCGAGTCGCTTCACACCGCGATGCTACCACCCGCCCGCACATACCCTTCGGGGGATGGAGCCGACCATGACCACCGACGCCCGCGAGCACTGGAACGCCGTCTGGACCGCGAAGGACTTCGCGGAGACCAGTTGGTATCAGGCCGATCCGACGCCGTCGCTCGTCTGGATCGATCGGGCGATCACCGACGGAGGATCGATCGACCGGGTCGTCGATGCGGGCTGCGGGGTGTCGTTCCTCGCCGATCGCCTGCTCGAACGCGGCGCGGAGGTCTTCGGGATCGATGTGTCGGCGGCGGCGATCGATCGGCTGACCGAACGGATCCGCACGCGTGGCGAGAACGACACGACCCTCGACCCGTCTCGCTTCCACGGCGTGGTCTGCGACCTCGGCCGGGACGACCCCGCCCCCGACCGTCCGCTGGACGCCACCATCTGGCACGACCGGGCCGTCCTGCACTTCCTGCACGGCGACGCCCGCGAGCGATACGCCGCCGGCCTGCGGCGACATCTCGCGACGGGGGGCCACGCGATCATCGCGGGCTTCGCCCCGGACGGGCCGCAGATGTGCAGCGGGCTCGAGGTTGCCCGAGCCACCGCCGACGAGATCGCCGCCCTGCTCGGGCCGACCTTCACGCTCGTCGATGTCGAGATCCGGACCCATCGCACGCCGTGGGATGCCGAGCAGGCGTTTCAGTGGACATGCCTGCGGCGAACACCGCCCGCCGGGTGAGCCGGCCGGTGGCGATGTCGAGTGCGAACGCCCCCCGGAGGCCAGAGCGATCGTCACTCGGCGTGATCGGCGCCGTTCGAACTCGCCGATGTCTCGGGCTGACCCAGGAAGCGGGCCTTCTGACGTTCGTACTCGGCCTGCGTGATCGCGCCGGTGTCGTACGCCTGCTTGAGATCGGTCAACTCCCGACCGAGCGTCGGCTTCTCGATGCGGGTCGAGTTGCCCGCCACGCAGCCTGCGGCACCGAGAACGACGGCGACGAGTGCACTCCCGGCGACGAGCGACAATGGAACGGATCGAACGGGCATGGATGAGACCTCCGAGTGGTGAGCGGCGTCGATGCGACGACGATGCGACGACGACGATGATAAAACCCCGGGGTTCCGATTCAAGCCGACCGGATTTCACGACGCCGCTCGGACCGCACCGGGATCGGGCGTTCACCCCATCGCCATCATTCAGCCGCGAAGGCACGGCTCGACCCCTCACTCCTCGGACTCGATCCGGTCCTTCTTGAGTTCGTAGGTCGTCTCACTGATCGCACCGATCTCCTCGAGGGTCTTCGCCTCCTCGAGTTCGGCGGCAGGCTCGGGGGCCATCGCCTCCTCGGCCTCATGGCCGGTGATGCAACCGGCCGGAATCGACGCCACTCCGACGCCGATGCCCACGACGATGACGACCCGAAGGCGTCCATTGATCCGACGACCTTCGGATGTCTGCATGGCGTCGATGGACCTCCCAAGACACGACCCCCGTCCGAGGACGAGGGTCGTGGATTCTGCGTGAACACGGTCCCGACCGGAATGGATCCGATCAGATCCGACCCGATCAGGCGGACCAGCCGGCCTTGAAGTCCTTGCAGGCCGCCTTGAACTCGTCCTCGAGCTTCTTGAAGCTCTTCTCCTGAACGAGCTTCTCGCGGAGGGCGCTGCCCTTGCCGCGAAAGTACTCGAGCAGGTCGCGCTCGAAGTCGGCGACCTTGGCGATCGCGACGTCGTCGAGGAAGCCACGGGCACCCGCGAAGATCGAGATGCACTGGTCGATCACGTCCATCGGCATGAACTGGCCCTGCTTGAGCAGCTCGGCCATGCGCTGACCGCGGGTGAGCTGACGCTGCGAGGCGGGGTCGAGCTCGGTGCCGAGCTGGGCGAACGCCTCGAGCTCGCGGAAGGCCGCGAGGTCGAGTCGCAGCGAACCGGCGATCTCCTTCATGGCCTTGATCTGGGCGTTGCCACCCACGCGGCTCACCGAGATGCCCACGTTGATCGCGGGTCGGATGCCGGCCGCGAAGAGTTCGGGCTGGAGATAGATCTGACCGTCGGTGATCGAGATGACGTTGGTCGGGATGTACGCCGACACGTCGCCTTCCTGCGTCTCGATGATCGGCAGCGCGGTGAGCGAGCCGCCACCGTTGGCGTCGGAGAGCTTGGTGGCCCGCTCGAGCAGGCGGCTGTGCAGGTAGAAGACGTCGCCCGGGTACGCCTCGCGGCCGGGAGGACGACGGAGCAGCAGCGAGAGCTCGCGATAAGCGACGGCCTGCTTGGAGAGGTCGTCGTAGACGCAGAGGACGTGCTTCGGCGTCTTGCCCTCCTTGCCCTGCCACATGAAGTACTCGCCCATCGCGGTGCCGGAGTACGGCGCGACGTACTGCATCGGCGCGGGGTCCGAGGCACCGGCGGCGACCACGATGGTGTAGTCCATGGCACCCGCCTCGCGGAGCGAGTCCACGACGCCGGCGATGGTCGATTCCTTCTGGCCGACCGCGACGTAGATGCAGACCACCGCGTCGTCGGTGCCCCAGAACTGCTTCTGGTTGATGATCGCGTCGAGGCAGACCGCGGTCTTGCCGGTCTTGCGGTCGCCGATGACGAGCTCGCGCTGACCGCGGCCCACGGGGATCATCGAGTCCACGGCCTTGATGCCGAACTGCATCGGCTGGGTGACCGGCTGGCGGGCCGCGATGCCCGGAGCCACGATGTCGACCTTGCGGGTGCCGGCGGACTGAATCGCAGGGCCGCCGTCGATCGGGCGACCAAGGGCGTCCACCACGCGTCCGAGCATGGCCTCGCCGACCGGGACTTCGAGAAGGCGGCCGGTCGAGCGGGCGGTATCGCCCTCGCGGATGCCGGTCGCGTCGCCGTAGAGCACCACGCCCACGGTGTCGCTCTCGAGGTTCATGGCCTGACCCATGATGGTGCCGCCCTCGCCCTGGAACTCCAGCAGCTCGCCGGCCATCACGTTGGAGAGACCGTAGACGCGGGCGATGCCGTCACCCACCTCGACGACCTTGCCGACCTCGGAGATCGACAGCTCGGTGGCGTACTGCTCGATCTCCTGCTTGATGACGGAGGTGATCTCGTCGGACTTGATCTTCACGTGGAACCTCGCAGGGCGCCGGTGGCGCGGGTTGAGAGATGCTGGATGGACTCGACGGGACGACACCCGTCGATCGAGACGCCGGGGCGTCAGTCGTCGGACAGGAAGGCGTCGCCGTTGGCGCGGACCCTGGAGGAGCCGCGTTCGAGGATCGCCTCACGAAGGCCGCGGAGCCGTCCGCGGACCGAACCATCGATGAGCTGGTCGCCCACCCGCAGGACGAGCCCGCCGATGAGCGACGGGTCGGCGTACTGGTGGAACACCGGCTCCTTGCCCAGCCGCCCCCGAACCTTGTCGGCGAGCAGCGAGAGCTGGGCGTCGTCGAGGGAGCCCCCGACGCTGAAGACATCGACTTCGACCTTGCCGAACCGGGCGTTGAGGAGTTCCTCGTACGCCGCGGCCACATCCTCGACGCGGCCCAGACGGCCCTTGTCGTTGAGGACGAGCAGGAAGCGAAGGAGCAGGTCGGAGACCCGACCATCGAACACCGTCCGCAGCGAGGCACCGCGGCGATGACGATCGACGATCGGGGATCGCAGGAACTCGGAGATCTTCGGGTCGCCCTCGACGATCCCGATGACGCCCTGAAGTTCCTCGCCGACCTCGGAGATCTTCGCGTCGCCACCCGCCGCCTCGGCGAGTTCGAAGAGGCTCTGGGCGTAGACCCGGGCGATGGCGTCGATGGTGCTGGTGGACATGGGTGGTCCGTGGAGGGACGAGGTCGGGCGTTCGAGACGGACGACGAGATCGACCGTCGGGGTCAGGCCCCGGCCGACTCGAGTTCGCGGATGCTCTCCTCGACGAGTCGAGCCTGATCCGCGGCGTTGATCTCACGCTGCAGGATGCGGCCCGCGATCGCGGAGGCGAGCTCGGTGGCGTTGGCGTGGATGTCGGCGACCGCGGCCTTCTTGGCGGCCTCGATGTCGGCCTTGGCCCGGGCCATCCGCTCGGCGAGCTCCCGCTCGTTGGCGGCCTTCAGTTCGTCGCCGACGCGCTGGGCTTCCGCCCGGGCCTCGGCGATGGTCCGGTTGGCCTGCTCGCGAGCCTCGGCGAGGCTCTGCTCGTACTCGGCGAGGGCCTGCTTGGCCTGGGCCCGAGCGTCTTCCGCGGCCTTGATCTCGCCGAGGATCTTCTCGTTGCGATCGTCGAGGCCCTTGGTGATCTTCGGCCAGACGAAGAACGCGAGGGCGCCGAAGGCGATGCCGAACACCACGAGGGCGGTGAGGGCGAGGCCAAGCTGCGGCTTCATCGGGTCGGCGTCGGCGGCGGCCAGCACGAGGGTGGCAAGCATGGGGTGATCCGAGGACGGGGGTCACGGAAGGCCCGGCTCCGGCGACCCATCTGGGATGGGCCGCCGGAACCGGACGCGGAGATCGAATCGCGAACGATCAGCCGGCCATGAGGAAGCCGACGACCACGCCGAAGAGGGCGACGCCTTCCACGAGCGCGGCGGTGAGGATCATGTTCACGAAGATGCGGCCGCCCATTTCGGGCTGACGGGCGGTCGCTTCGCAGGCGACGGCGCCGATGCGGCCGATGCCGAGGCCGGCACCGATGACCGCGAGGCCGGCCGCGATGCCCTTGCCGATGCCGGCACCCCAGTTGACGGCCTCACCGTCGGCGGCGAGGGCGGGCTCGACGATGAAGAGGGAGCCGAGGAGGGCGAAGACGAACGCGGTAGCGAGCTTGTTCATGGGATTCCGAATCTCCGAGTGCGACGCACACCGTGGCGTCTGAGGTGGTCGTTGGCAGGCCGAATGCTCGGCCGATCGAATCAGGACGAACGAGACCCGTCGGGGCCCCGGTGAATCAGTGGGCGTGGGCGTGGGCGAGTTCCTCGTGGACCTCCTCCGCGGCATGGTCCTCGTGCTCGTGCTCCTCGTGGCTCATGAGGCTGAGGAAGACCGCGGTGAGGAACATGAAGACGAACGCCTGGAGGAAGGCGACGAAGAGTTCGAGGAAGGTCAGGGCGATCGCGAAGGCGCCGGTGGCGAAGGTGACGCCGAGCCAGGCGCCGCCCTGCAGCCCCATCAGCGTGGGGAGCATGATGACCGTCGCCAGCAGGATGTGGCCGCCCATCATGTTCGCGAAGAGACGAATGGCCAGCGCCACGGGCTTGATGAAGACGCCCGCGAGCTCCACCGCGAAGACCACCGGGATGACCGGGTAGACGATCTTTGAACTCTTGAAGAGGCCGCAGGTGAGGTGATCGAGCCAGCCGATCACGCCCAGTTCGCGGAACGAGTGGATCTGGATGGCGAGGAACGCACAGAACGCGAGGGCGAGCGTCACGTTGATGTTGGCCGTCGAGGTCCCGCCCAGCCAGAACAGCTTCTCGCCGGACGCGGTGTGCGAGTAGAGGCCGAACACGTCCTGGAGATCCTGCAGCGGCACGAGGCCGTAGAGGTTGATGACCAGGATGAAGAAGAACAGGCTGAGCAGGAACGGAAGCCACCGCCGGGTGTTCTTCTCGCCGAGGATCGGCTCGATCATCTGGTCGCGGAGGCCGATGACCAGCACCTCGATGATCTGGGCGATGCGGCCCTTGGTCACGTACCGCTGGTTGCCGATCGACTCCGGGCCGGTGGCGATGCGTCCCGCGGCGAGCGCCATGGCGGCGAGCAGGGTGATCGCGGAGACGAACAGCATCACCATGTGGATGGAGAGGCCGAACTCGCCGACCCACTGCATCTCCGACCAGACATGGCCGTGATCGAGCACGTGACCGAGCGGAGAGTCGGCGGCGAGCAGGATCGAAGGCAACGGTGAACTCCGAGAAGACCGGGGAAGGGACCGGGTGGAGAAGAGACGATGCGGACCGTGGTGGCTCGATCGCCGGCTCAGTTCCGAGCGGGGCCGTCTCCCGACTCGGCCGTCTCGTCGGACACGGGCTCGATGGTGGCTTTCGAGGCGGCGGCCTCCTCCTCGGCGAGTTGTCCGAGCATCGCCTTGGCGATGATCGGGACTTCGATCGCGAGCAGGACGAGCGTCGCCCCGGCAAGACCGATCACGAGCGGTCGCTCCGGCGGACGGGCCGCGAAATATAGCAGAAACCCCACGGCGGGAATCGCCAGGATCCTGGCCACGGTGGATGCCATCCAGAGGGGGGCGAGGTCCCCCGATCGCCGAGGTTTCCAAGGCACCAGGATGAGCAGTCCGAGGCCCCCCACCGCAGACGCCACGGCCCCGCCGATCGCCCCCCAGCGGAGGGTCTCGGGCTCCAGCGGCCGGACCTGCCCCGCCACGAACCAGCCCCCGACCCCGAGGAGGACCGCGATGGCCCAGCCCGCGAGGAGAAGCCCGCCGGGGAGCGTGTAGAGAGGTTCGCCGGACCGATCGGCCGGCGGTGGAAGCAGATCCGAGGGGATGCGAACCACGGTCAGGACTCCTTGTCCGGGGGTGAGGAGGCGGCCGAGGCGTCCCGACTGCGGCGGGTCGCCTGCTCGAGTTGCCGGTTGAGCCGAAGGCCGCCTCGGATCAGCTGGCTGAATCCGCTCGCCATGCCGAGGAGCGCCCCGCCGACGATCCAGCCGTCGGACTCCGGCCATCCCCACCGGACGACCAGGAGCTTCAGCCCCCAGCCGATCGCCACCCCGCCGAGGACATAGGAGACCGTCTCGATGCCGAGTCCGGCCATTCGCCAGCCGATCCGGGTGGCTTCGTCCTCCCGGCCGCGGCGAGCGGCCCGGGCGGCCCGCTTCCGGTTCTTCTCGGATGGGGTGCCGGTGAGCATCCGGAGAATCTACCCGCGGACCCTCGACCCGAGACACCAACCCCGACCCGCGTCTCCGAGTCGCCGAGCCTCTACACTCCGCGTCCCATGTCCATCCACGACGACGACATCATCGACGTGACCCCGAAGCGGCTCTCCACCGCCGAGCGGCTGTTCCTCCCCGAGATCTTCCGCGGGCTCGGCACCACCCTCCGGCACGCGTTCCAGAACGTCGGCCGCGACGGCAAGAACAAGGACACCCTCTGGGTGGTCCAGTACCCCGAGGAGAAGCGCGACGACCGCCCCGTCGAGGAGGGCGGCCAGTTCCGCGACTACTTCCGCGGCGTGCATCGCCTGAACAAGGACGACGACGGCCGGGTCCGCTGCGTGGCGTGCTTCATGTGCGCGACCGCGTGCCCGGCGAACTGCATCCACATCGTCGCCGACGAAAGTCCGTGGGACGATCGCGAGAAGTACCCGAAGCAGTTCGACATCGACGAGCTTCGCTGCATCTACTGCGGCATGTGCGAAGAGGCGTGCCCGTGCGACGCCATCGAACTCACGCCGCACTACGAGATCACCGGCCTCACCCGCAACGAGCTCATCTTCGACAAGACGAAGCTCCTGCAGGTGTACGACGAGACGATCGACGAAAAGCCGATGT
>JAUIHC010000130.1 GCA_030432455.1 Phycisphaerae bacterium
CATCACCACCGCCACCGCCGCCGACGGCGTGTCGCCTCGGTGGACTCGTTCTCTGGAGCCCGCATGCGGCATCGCCGTTCACCTTCCGTTCGAGCCGCGGTCGCCGCCGTCGCCGTGATCGCCGCGATCGCCGCGGGCAGCGGCGTGCCCGCGATCACGCCCTTCGCCGTGGGGGCCGCGGCGCCTGATCCGCCGGCCGATGGATCTTCCACGGTCGCCCCGACCCTGGATGGGGCCGACGCGGCCCCGCCGCCCGCCGCGCCGGCGGGCATGACCTGGATCCCCGGCGGAGAGTTCCTGATGGGCGGCGTCGGTCCCGAGGCTCGGCCCGACGAGTTCCCCCGACATCGTGTGCGGGTGGACGGCTTCTTTCTGGGCACGCACGAGGTCACCAACGCGGAGTTCGCCCGGTTCGTCGAGGCCACCGGATACCGCACCGTCGCGGAGCGGGCCATCGACTGGGAGGAACTGAAGAAGCAGGTTCCGCCCGGTACCCCCAAGCCACCCGACGAGATGCTGAAGGCCGGGTCGCTCGTCTTCACGCCTCCCGACCGGCCCGTGCCGCTCGACGACTTCTCGCAGTGGTGGACCTGGACGACCGGCGCCGATTGGCGACATCCCGAAGGTCCCGACTCCTCCATCGAGGACCGCATGGATCACCCGGTGGTGCAGGTCGCGTGGGAGGACGCGGTCGCGTACTGCGGGTGGGTCGGCGGACGACTGCCGACCGAGGCGGAATGGGAGTTCGCGGCCCGCGGCGGCCTCGTGGGCAAGGCGTTCGTCTGGGGTGACGAGCAGATCGATCCGACCCGGGCCAACGCCTGGGACGGTCGGTTCCCGGATCGAAACGAGAAGGTGGACGGCTTCGTGCGGACGGCGCCGGTCGGGTCGTTTCCCGCGAACGGCCATGGCCTGTTCGACATGGCGGGAAACGTCTGGGAGTGGTGCGGAGATCTGTATCGCCCCGACGAGTACCAGCGTCGCCTCGATGGTCTGGCGGCCGACGCGGTCGTCGTGAATCCGACCGGCCCGCCGGCCTCGATCGACCCTCGGAATCCGCACGCTCCGGCCAGCCGCGTGCAGCGTGGCGGGTCGTTCCTCTGCAATCCGAGCTACTGCTCCAGCTACCGCCCGAGCGCCCGGATGGCGACGACCCCCGACTCTGCGGCGAGCCATGTGGGCTTTCGCGTGCTGATGACGCCGGCGCAGGTGAGATCGCGGCTGGAAGAGGACGAGTAGGTCCCCGTCGATCCGTCGCACACGGCCCGGAACCCGCGGGGATCCGGCGTGCGTGTCAGGTGCGTTCAGCCGTTCCGGGTCGCGAAGTCCCGCATGAACTCGACGAGGATCTCGGCGCCGCGCACCGGGAAGGCGTTGTACATCGACGCCCGCATGCCGCCGATCCCGGCGAGACCACCGAGATTCTCGAGGCCGTGCGTCCGGGCTTCGGCCAGGAATCTCGCGTCGATCGCCGCGTCGCCGGTATGGAAGGTGACGTTGAGGTTGCTGCGACACCGCACATCCGCCCGGCTGCGGTAGAACCCGCCGCTCTGGTCCACGGTGCGCCACACCATGCCTGCCTTCTCGGCGTTCCGCGCCGCGATCGCCGCCGGGCCGCCTTGCGCCTCGGTCCACTCGGCCATCAGCCCGATGACCCGGACCGCGAAGGTCGGCGGGGTGTTGAGGACCGAGTCGGCCTTCTCGTGATCGGCGAACCGCAGGATCGGTCCGAGTCGGGTCGAGGCCGACTCGATGAAGTCCCGCTTCGCGACGACCACCGAGCATCCCGCGGCCCCGAGGTTCTTCTGGCCGGCGGCGATCGTCATCGCGTGCCGCTCGAACGGCCACGGGCGACTGAAGATGTCGCTGGTGAGATCGCCGATCATCGGCAGGTCGGTGGTCGGCGGCGCGTCGTACCACGTCCCCTCGCCGGTGTTGTTCGCGCAGTAGAAGAGGTAGCGGGCATCGGCGGGGGCGTCGATGTCGGCGCCGCCCTTCGCAGGATCCGGACAGGTGAAGATGTCGCCGCCGCGCCCCTCGAAGCCGATGTGCACCGTGCCGATCGGGGCGGCTTCGTCGATCGCCTTCCTCGCCCAGATGCTGGTGTCGAGATAGACGCCGGTGCCGCCGTCCTGCAGGAAGTTGAGAGCCAGGAACCCGAAGTTCACCGTCGCGCCGCCGGGCATGAAGATCACCGCGAAGTCGTCGCCGACCCCGGTGAGCCGACGGATGACCGCCTCGGCCTCGGCGTTGGCGTCCAGATACTGGCGGCCGCGGTGCGAATGCTCCAGCAGTCCGATCCCGGATTCCGAGAGATCCATCAGTTCATCGCGCACCCGATCGACGACCTCGATCGGCATGTGCGACGGACCGGCGGAGAAGTTGTAGACCCCGAGTCGGGGTTCGGCGGGCGCGGTGGCGAAGGCGGCGGTGGTCATTCCGGAAGCGTATGCCGAGTCCGCGAGAGCGTCACTCCGCCTCGGCCCGCACCTGCCCGCCCGCCTCGGCGATCTCGATCCGGCGACGGGCGAGCGTGTCGCGGGCGATGTCGAGCGCCCGGCCCGCCGTCTCGCGGCGATCGCGGTGCTCGGCCAGGGTGGCCTGGGCTCCGGCGGCGGCGGCGGACGCCGCCTCGACGGCCGCCGTCGCCAGTCGCACCTCGGTCTCGGCGACGGCCATGGCCGCGGCGGCCTCGTCGCGGGCCGCGATGGCAGCGGTCTCCGTGGTGCGAGCCGTCTCCAGTTCGGGCCCTCGGGCGTCGATCGCCGATCGCCACCCCGCGTCGCGGATCTCCGCCGCGGCGAGCGCCGTACGGATGTCTCCGGCGTCCGCGATCGCCCGCTGGGCCAATGCCGTCGCGCCTTCGGCCAGTCGTCGCGCGGCGTCCAGCGCCGTCGCGTCGATCGCGGCCTCGCCCTGCATGACCGCCGTGAGTTCCAGTGCGGTCACGGCGTCCACCGCCGCTCGCATCTCCGCGGTTCGTCGGGTCGCGATCTCCTCCAGCCGAGCCACCTGTTCGCCGAGTGCCTGCCGCTCCGCCTCGATGGCGGCGAGCCGTCGTCGCGGCTCGATCAGACTCGTCTGGATCGCGGTTCGGACCGCGGTCGCGTCGGCAAGGGCTCGCGCGGCGGCCTCGGCCCGCACCCGCGCGGCGTCGGCGGCGCGGGTGGCGGCCTCGGCCGCGGACTGCGCGGTCGTCAGCGCGTCATTGGCGACACCGACCGCTCGCTCGGCGTCGGGGATCGCGGCGTCGAGGGTGGCCAGGGCCCCCTCGGCCTTCCGGACCGCGATCTCCTCGATGAGCGGGGGATCCGCGCGGATCACCGCCCGGTCGTCGGTCGCGCCGACGGTGCGGATGCGGACCAGACCGTCGAGCCCGCCGATCGCGATCGTGTTGCCGTCGGGACCGGCCGCCAGCGCGGTGGCGAGATCACCCAGGGGCGGCCAGCCCGCGGTCTCTCCGCCGCCGATGTCGCCGATGCGGGCCCGTCCGTCGCGGCCGGCGGTCAGCAGCCGTCCGTCGGGAAGGAACGCCGCCGCCAGCACGCCCCCGTGCAGCGACTGGTTGGCGATCCGGTTGCCGCGTTCCATGTCGAACACCGCCACCGGCCCGGCGTCGGTCGCGAAGGCGGCGAGATTCGAGTCCGCACGCCAGGTGATGGCGGTGGCGGGGGCGCCGAGTCCCGGCAGTCGGTGGAACTCGCGTCCGGTCCACGCTTCCCAGATGAACGCGCCACCCGCGCGATCCGCGGTGGCGAGCATCGCGCCGTCGGGGCTGAACCGGACTGCGGTGATCCAGTCGGTGTGCGGAGTGTGCCGCTGCAGCTCCGAGCCGTCGGCGACGTCGATCACCCGGACGATGCCGTCGGGGCCACCGAGGGCCAGCATCGATCCGTCGGGCGAGAGGTCGGCAGACAGGACCGCGTCCGGCTCGCCGTCGAAGGTGCGGAGGCGAGCGCCGGATGCGACATCGAGGATCGCCGCCACGCCGCTCGCTCCGTCGCGGCCGCCGCCGACCACGAGGAGGGCCCCGTCGCGCGAGAACCGCAGATCGTGCACGGTGCCCTCTGGGAACGACAGGCACGCGAGGGGACGACCGTCCTCGATCGAGACGAGCGTCACCTGCCGATGTCCGCCGATCGCAAGGAGCGGACTCGTCGGGCTCGCATCGAGGGCGACCACCGCGTCGGAGCGGTCGTGGAGCCAGTACGGCTGGGGCGAGCACGACGGATCGGGCATGACCGTCGCGCCGCTCGGCGGGCGGGGGATCGCGGCCATCGCCTCGACCTTCGGTCCCGACCCCTCATCGTCGGCGTCGCGACGACATCCTCCGGCGATCCAGTCGCGGATGGTGGCCAGTTCCTCGTCGCTCATGCGGTCGCCATCGGGCGGCATGACCGGATCCCGCTCGTGCGCCGCCACGAGGTACAGGATGCTCGCGCCGGGATCGCCGGGCACGACGATCGCCCCTGCACTTCCGCCGGTCATGGTGGCCGCGTGATCCTGCAGCGCGACTCCGTTCTTGCCGCGACTTCCGCGATGACAGTCCACGCACCAGACCTCGAGGATCGGCGCCACGTGGTCCGCGAAGTTCGGCGGCGCCGCCGCGAACGACGGCGGCACCACGACACCACCAACCACACTCAGGATCACGGCGACATCACGCAGGATCAAGACTCCCCTCCTCCTCAATGGTTGAACAGGAACTCGCGGCTGTTCAGAAACGCCCAGAAGGCATCCTCGAGCACGAGTCGCGGATCGGCGTCCCCGGACTGCAGTTCCGACCGCAGCATCTCCTGCTCGTCCTCGGTCGCGTGGCGGCCGATCGCGCGGGCGGCGAGATCGTCGAGGATGGCTGCCGGGGTCGCGCCCGCGGCGAGGGCCCGGGCGACCACGCCGCCCTGTTCGATCTTCCGGGACACGGTCTCGCCGTTGATCAGATGAAGGGCCTGAGAGAGGCTCGGGCTCGTCGAGACCTCGCACGCGCAGACCGAGCGGCGCGGGCTCCGGCCGAAGGTGTCGAGGAAGTAGGTCGAGCGAGCACCGTCCGCGATCTCGACCGCTCGACTTCCCAGCGGCAGACCGGGCAGCTTCTCCGGCGCCTCGGTGATCTGGCAGATGCAGTCCAGCAGGACCTCGGCGCGGATGCGGCGGATCGTCGCGCGACTGAAGTTCGCCTCGTCGCGGGCGTTGGTCTCGTTGGTCGCGGTCGAACGCTGGTATGTCCGGCTGGTGCAGATGTCGCGGGCGAGGGCTCGGAAGTCGTACCCGGTCTCGACCAGCCGCCGGGCGAGCAGGTCGAGGAGGGCCGGATTCGACGGGGGATTCGAGATGCGGAAGTCGTCCACCGGATCGACGATGCCGCGGCCGAAGAACCGTGCCCAGAGTCGATTGGCCATCGAGCGGGCGAAGAACGGATTCTCCGGGGCGACCAGCCAGTCGGCGAGGACCTCCCGGCGGTCGCGTCGTCCGATCTCGACCGGTGGGTCGCCGAGCGGCTTCGGCGGCACGGTCGCGCCGCCGACCGGATGCGCCGTCTCGCCGCGACCGCGGTCGAACACGATCCGCTCCCGCTGGTCCTCGGCCCGCTTGCGGGCGAGCTGGGCGAAGTGCGCGACGAAGCCGTAGTAGTCGTCCTGCGTCCAGCGGTCGAACGGATGGTTGTGGCACTGGGCGCACTGGATGCGGATGCCGAGGAACGACTGGGCCACGTTCTCGGCGAGGAGCTTCTCGTCGTCGGTCGCCTCGAAGTAGTTGGTCGCGGGATTGGCGAAGGTCCCGCCCTCCGCGGTCAGGATGTCGCGGACGATCGCGTCGATGCCGTCGCCCGATTCGAATCGGGCCCGCAGCCATCCGTGGAATCCGAGGGCGGCCTTCGGGCTGATCCGCTGACCGTCACTCCGGATGGCGAGGATCTCCGACCATTCCATGAGGTTGAGCCGCGCGAATGCGGGATCCGCCAGCAGTCGATCGACGAGCGCCGCCCGCTTGTCGGGAGCCGTTTCGGCGACGAACGCCCGGACCTCGTCGGGCGTCGGCAGCCGACCGGCGAGATCGAGGTGCACGCGTCGCACGAAGGTCGCGTCGTCGCAGAGCGGGCTGGGCCGCAGTCGGAGGTCGCGAAGGCGGCTCGCGACCGCCGCGTCGATCTCGTTGAACGGCGCATCGGCGGCGGGATCGTCGAGGTCCGCGGGGTCGGTCTCGGGCAGCACGATCACCGGGATGCCGACGGTGCGGTCCCCGAAGGTCGCGGTCACGAACGTCTCGCCGGTCATGCCGGTTCGGAGCACGCCGGAGCGGTCGGTCGCCGCGACGGTCTCGTTGCTCGACCGCAGGATCGCCAGTCCGGTCGCGTCACGATCGCTGCCGTCGTCGTACCGGGCGGTGACCGCGATCCGGGCGGCGTCGCCCGCCCGGATCACCAGCGGACCCGGCCCCATCTCGACGCCGGCCAGTCGCGGCGCATCGGGGCGGTCGCGTGGGGCGCCCGCCGCGATCCATCGATGGATCGCGCGGTACGCCTCGTCGTCCTCGTCGAACCGACGACCGCCGGTGTGCGGCACCGAGCCGACCGCCTTCTCCAGCAGCAGGCTTCGATGGGGGGCCGCGAGATCGACCCGTCGCCCCGGCAACTCGCGCACGATCCGTTCCAGATCGCCGTCGGGATCGAAGCCGAAGAGCGAGAGATGGAAACCATCCTGACCGCGGGCCGATCCGTGACAGCCCCCGGAGTTGCAGCCCGGGCCGGTCATGGCGGGGATGACGTCGTTGCGGAAACTCGGAGGCGGGGCGGCGGCGGCGTCGCGAACCACGAGGGGAATCGACGCGTCGAGATCCGACCAGGCGATTCGGATCGTGCCCTCCCCGTCCCGCGCGGGCGAGACGGTCGCGGCGTCGATCGTCGCCAGTCCGTCCGCGATCGTGATCGCCGAGTCGTCGGTCACGTCCCGCACCGTGCCGTCGGCGAAGCGGGCGTGGACGAGGATCCGCTGGCGATCGAGGGCGCCGTCCAGCGAGATCGAGGCGGGATGGATGTCGATCGCGACGGGGGCCGCTGGTTCCGTGGAGGCCGACGCCGTCGCGGCCGCCGTGAGCATGAGCACGGCGAGCGTCGCGGCACGGTGCCTGCGCGGGGAGGGTGGGGTCACGATCCACTCCCTTCGGCGGCGCGGCGCCGCGCCTCGGCCTCGGCCCGGAGCTTCTCCAGCCGGGTGGGAGGCCGCACGGTCTTCGACTCGGAGGGCGGAGGTGGCGGGGGCGGGGGCGCCGCGGCGACCGCGTTCTCCTTCGGCGGTGGGGGCGGTGCGTTGACGCGGAGGGGCGGCAGCCGGAACGACTGGATCACTCGTCCGCCCGGGAGATCGATCTCCGCGAGCACGGCGACGCTGCCATGGTTGCCGAGGGCCGCGTCGTCGCTCGCCGTCAGCTCGAAGGCGACGGGACCGCCCGCGGCGTCGACCGCGGGGGTCGCGTCGGTGGTCACGCCGTGAGGCAGCCCCTGCAGTCGCAGTCGGGCCCCCGGAAACTCGGCGGCGGCCGCGATCCGCACGCCGATCGCGGTTCGTCCGCCGCGGTCGATCGAGGAGGGATCCGATTCGACGGTGCACATCGGGGGGACGATCGTGATCGATCGGGGGGCGGTGGCACTGTGACGACGGCCGCCC
>JAUIHC010000131.1 GCA_030432455.1 Phycisphaerae bacterium
AGACGACCCGACTGGTCCGGGTGGACCTGCGTCGGAGCGGCGAGACGCCGGACGCGGTCACCACCGTCCGGATCGCGGGCGATGCGGTGATCGCCGAGGAGAGCCGCACGATCGACTGGACGCCGGGAGTGCGGGAGGCGTCGATCGAACTGCAGGTCGCGGTCGATGACGACGGCGGCGAACTCGTCGCCTCGGTCGAGACCGACGGCGGTCTGGACGATCTTCCGCTGGACGACCTCCGACGGACGATGGTCGCCGGCCGGCGGCCGACCCGGGTCGTCGTGCTCGATCGCGTCGAGTTCGGCGGGACCGAGCGGCTCGACCGCTGGCGGGGCGCCGACTGGTTCGCGCGGGCCCTGCGACCGACCGACGATGGTCCGCTCGCCGACGCGATCGAGGTCGATCGCGTCGATCCCGCGAGCGTGGACGAGCGCGATCTGCTCGACGCCGGGCTCGTGGTGGTCGGTCGTCCCGATCTGATCCCCGACGACTTCACGATCGTCCTGTCCGAGTGGACGAGGCGGGGGGGCGTCGCGGTGGTGTTGCCGCCCGGAGCCGAGACGGTGCGTCCGTGGGCGGCACCGCTGTTCGACGCGATGTCTCTCGACTGGGACGCGGCGCTCGAGTCGGTCGACCTCGAACCATCGCGACGACTCGCCACCGACCAGCCGAGGTCCCCGATCACCGCGCTGCTCGAGGCGGAGCTTCCGGAACTGGCGCCGGGGGTCTCGATCACGCGACGACTTCCCGTGGACGCGATCGACGCGGCGGCCAGGGTGCTGGTGGACGATCAGGGCGATCCGGTCCTGCTGCAGGCCGCGGTCGGCGAGGGCCGACTGGTGCTCTTCACGGTGGCGCCGGAACTGGCGTGGACCGATCTTCCGGTGCGTCCGCTCATGGTTCCGCTCGTGCAGGAGATCGTCCGTCAAGGGTCTGCGCTCGCAGGTCGAGGCCGGGACGGCGAGGTCGGGGGCGCTCCGCCCGTGGTCGCGAGCGCGACCGCGGCGACGGTCGTGCTTCCCGACGGCGCTCGCGTGGACTGGCCGTGGACGGCGGAACCGACGATCGATCGCAGCGGGGTGGTCGAGGTGCTGGATCTCGGTGAGCGGGTCGTCGAACGGCGGGCGGTGAATCCCGCGGTCGAGTCGGCCCTGCTCGGGACGACCTCGCCGGAGGCGGTCCGGGCGTGGCTCGCGCCGACCGGTGCGGTCGAGTTCACCGATGCGATCGAGGAGACCGAGGCGGCCGACACCGGCGGGAACCTCGCCGCGGTGCTCGCGGCGATCGTGCTCGTGCTTGCGATCGTGGAGACCGCCCTCGCCCGCTGGTTCGCCCGCGGTGGTGTGGTCGCTCGACGCTCGGCGGGACTCACCGGGGCCAACGCCGACGCCGAGGCGGCCAGCCGGGCCCGGCGGGAGGTCGCCGCATGAGTGGTGCATGGCGATGGCTGCTGGGCCTGAAGGATCTCCCGGTCGATGCCGAGGGGCTGCGGCCGGCGTGGGAGCGACCGCTGCCGGTGTGGGGCTGGCTGCTGGTGATCGCGGCGGCGATCGGAGTCGCCGCGTGGTCGTATCGGGGGCTCGATGCCCCGCCTCGACGACGGGCGATCCTGAGCGGACTCCGCACGGCCCTGCTGCTGGTGCTCGCGATCTGCGTGTGCGGCCCGATGCTCGAACTGCCGCGGGAGGACATCGAACCCGACTCGGTGGTGGTGCTGCTGGACCGCAGTCGAAGCATGGGTGTGCGTGACGGCGAGGCCGGCCCGGACGGTCGCGAGACCCGCGAGGCGGTCCTCCAACGCGTGCTCGCCGAGGCGGGCGCGGCGTGGCGGGATCCGGGGTCCTCACGTCGGGTGTCCTGGATCGGCTTCGGCACCGGCACCGTCGATCTCGCGCAGATCTCGGCGTCGAGCGCCGACGATTCGGATCTCGATCCGGCCACCACCCCGCCGATCGACACGGGCGACCCCGACGGCTGGAGCACGCGACTCGCCCCCGCGCTGGAAGAGGCGCTGCGACGGACCACCGGTCGTCCCCTCGCCGGGGTGGTCGTCATCTCCGATGGTCGCACCGAGGCGCCGCCCGATCGGGAACTGGTGCGCCGGATCGCCGGCGCCGCCGCCGCGGTGCATGTGGTGCCGCTCGGGGCGGCCGAGCCGCTGGGCGACGCGTCGGTCGCGCGGGTCGAGGCGCCGCGTCGGGCGTTCGTGCGGGATGCGGTGCCGGTGGTCGTGCGACTCGACAACCGCGGGCGCCGCGGTGATGTGGTCGTCGAACTCGTGGACGAGACATCGGGCCGCGTGCTCGACTCCTCGATGGTCGTGATGGATCCCGACGGCGACGATCTGCTGGAGACGGTCCTGACCGCCCGACCGGGTGACGGCGTGGTGGAGGGTTCGCGACGGTGGTCGGTGCGGATCGCGGGCGACGCGGACCTGGTTCCCGAGAACGACACCACCTCGTTCCCGATCGAACTCGTCGATCGTCCGCTGCGGGTGCTCTACATCGAGGGCGGTCCCCGCTGGGAGTACCGCTACCTCAAGAACCTGCTCGTGCGCGAACCATCGATCGAGAGCTCGGTCATGCTGCTCTCCGCCGACCGCGACTTCGCGCAGGAGGGCAACACGCCGCTGGCGCGTCTTCCCCGCGATGCCGACGAGTTTGCGCAGTTCGATCTGGTGATCCTCGGCGACGTGCCCGCGGGCTTCCTCACCGAGGCGAGGCAGGAGGCGATCCGCGAGCTGGTCGAACGCCGCGGCGGCGGACTGGTGCTGCTCGGCGGACCGAGATCGATGCCGTCCACATGGTCGGAATCACCCCTCGCCGCGCTGATGCCCTTCAGCGGAGGCTTCGATCTGGAACGCCGCGGCGAGGCGGTCATGATGCGACCGACCGAGGAGGCCGCTCGACTGGGCGTGCTTCGACTCGACGATGAGGCGGAGTCCGGCTGGCCGGTCGATCTCGCCGATCCGGACTACGGGTGGTCCCGACTCCAGTGGGTGCAGCGCATCGATCCCGAGCGGTTGAAGCCGACCGCGGAGGTCCTCGCCGAGGCGGTGTCCGCCGACGATCCGTCCGGCGAGGTCGGTGCGACGCCGATCGTGATCGGCATGCGGTACGGCGCGGGTCAGGTGCTCTATGTCGCGACCGACGAGATCTGGCGGTGGCGCTACGGCCGTGGCGAGACGTTCCACGAACGATTCTGGATCCAGCTGCTCCGGCTGCTGGGTCGCGAGGCGGTCGAGGCCGACGTGCCGGTGCGGCTCGCCGCGACGCCCGAGCGGGCCGTGATCGGTCGTCCGGTGCTGGTGACCGTCGATCTGCTCGACGGGTCGCTGGGCGTCGATCCGCCGGAGACGGTGCTGGTCGAGGCACGGGACGCCGACGGCGAGATCGCGGTGACCGCGGAACTCGCCCGGGCCGCGGAGTCCTCGTGGACCGGAACCTTCGTGCCTGAACGGGTCGGACCGCTCGATCTGACGGTCGCCGAACCCGGACTCGCGGCGCTCGCCGGGGCCGCGACGGTCCGCATCGAGGTGGGTCGTCCCGACGACGAACTCCGACTCGCCGACGCCGATCACGCCCTGCTCGTCGCCCTCGCCGAGGACACCGGCGGCGTCGTCCACGCGATCGACGGCGAGGTGCCGGTGCTCGATCGCGTCCACGAGGCGATTCCAAACCGCGCCATCGTCACCGAGTCGCCGATCCGCGAGCGGATCTGGGCGTCTCCGTTGTTCTTCATGCTGATCCTCCTGCTCGCGGCGACCGAATGGTCGGTCCGTCGTCTGTCCCGGCTCGACTGAGCCGTTCTCCCGCCTCCGAACCCTTCGAGGAATCCGATGCCCCCAGCCGACGAGCTCGTCGTCAGACTCCGCCGCGTGCGGGGGGTGCTGCGCCGAACGGTGCTCGAGGCGGGGGTGTCCTCGGTCATCGCGACGGTCGTGCCGGCGGTCATGGTCGCGGCGCTGCTCGACGTCGCCCTGCGACTGCCCGCCGGGGTGCGGGCGGTGATGCTGGTGCTCGGCATCGCGTGGCTCGTGGTCGTCGGGCGCCGCCGGATCTGGTCGGCGTGGCGGTTTCGGCCGACCCTCGTGGATGTGGCGCTGCGGATCGAGGCGGCGACGCCGCCGCTGGCGGGCCGACTCGCCAGCGGCATCGACTTCGTGCAGTCCGGCGCCGCCGAGCGAAGTCCGCTCGCGGCGCGGGCGGTACGCGAGGTCGCGACCCGCTTGGAGGCGGTGCGGTTCGACACGATCGCCCGCACCGGTCCGGCCCACGGTCTGACGATCGCGGCCCTGATCGTGGTCGCTCTGGCGACCACCGTCGCGGTGTGGCGACCCGACGACGCCTCGATCGCGGCTCGTCGTCTGTTCCTGCCCTTCGGCGACGCCCGCTGGCCGGCACGGACCGAAGTGGTCTCCGATCTCGATCCCGAACTCGTGCATCCGCGGGGTGAGCCGCTCGCGCTCGCGGCGTCGCTCCTCAAGGGTGATCCCGACCGCACGCGGGTCGCGGTGCGGATGCGACGGATCCGCGACGGGGTCGCCGACGACTGGCGGACGCTGGTGCTCGCCCCGCAGTCCGACGGTCGGTTCGAGCGGATCGTCGAGACCGACGCCGACGCGATCGAGTTCGTCTTCGAGACCGACGACTGGGAGACCACCGAGGGCCGCGTGCGACTCGTGCCCGCGCCCGCGATCGCGAGCGCCCGGATCGTCGTGACCCCGCCGCCGCACGCCTCCCGGGTCGCGCCGCTGGAGAGCGAGCTCGGTCCCGGGACCGATCGACGCTCGCGGGTCGGTCGGGCCGTCCTCGAAGGGTCCACCGCCACCCTCGAACTCGATCTCGAGCGACCGATTCCGGTTGATCGGCTCGACGACGGCAGGATCGATCCGGCGTTCGCCGCCTCGGTGCTCGTCCCGCCCCGCGGATCGAACGCGACGCCGGTGCTCTCGGTCGATGCCGCGTCGCCGACCCGCTGGTCGGTCGCGTGGACGCTCGACCAGGGCGGGGATCTCGGGGTGGAGTTGCGCGACGAGCACGGGCTCCGGAATCTCGATCCGATCCGGTACCGGGTGGACACGGTGCCCGATCGGGCGCCGTCGGTCACGATCGTCGATCCGGCGGTGGATCGTGCGGTCACCGCCCTCGCGATCGTGCCGATCGAGGCGGAGGCGCAGGACGATGTCGGTCTCGCGGCGGTCCGGGTCGATGCCGCGGTGCGGCGGGAGGGCGTGGTCTCCAGCACCACGACGATCGACGAGCGGACGATCGACGGCGAGGAGACGGTCACGACCCGGCGGGCGACGCTCGATCTCGCGTCGCTCGGCGTGGAGGTCGGGGACGATGTGGAACTCGTGGCGATCGCCGCCGATCAGCGGCCCGACGCCGATCCGGTGCGAAGCTCGCCGCGTCGACTCCGCATCGTCGCCGAGTCCACGCTGGTCGAGCAGCTGCAGGGCGGACTCGCGGCGGTGCGTCGCGATGCGCTGCGGATGGACGACGATCAGGCCCGGGTGGAGGCTGCGGTCCGCGACGCCGGGGCCGATCGCGCACGGGTTCGCGATCAGGATCGACTCGGTGATCGCATCGAGGGTGCTCGGGAGACGGTCGAGGCGATCCGCGAGCGGCAGCAGGAGAACCGGATCCAGGACGACATCCTCGACGAGGTCCTCGATCAGGCCGAGAGTCTGCTCGACGCGGCCGCCCGGGCGTCCGAGCGGGCCGTGGCGAGTCTCGATCGCGCGGCCGAGGCCCGTGACCGGCAGGCCGCCGCCGAAGGCAACGGCGACGACCCGGCGGCCGCGGATGCCGACGCCGAGGCGACCGCCGCCGAGCGCGAGGCCGCGGAGGCGCAGCGCGAGGTCCGCGACGAACTCGCCGATCTCGCCGCGACCCTCGACCGGGGCGAGGACGCGTGGGTGGTCTCGCGTCGCATCGAGCAGCTCGCCGAGGATCTGGCGGCGGTTCAGGAGCGGACCGGCGACCTCGCCGAGCGGACGATGGGTCGGGACCGCAACGATCTGACGGCCGACGAGCGGCGCGAGCTCGACGAGGTCGCCCGCGAGCAGGCCGAACTCGCGGACCGCGCCGAGGATCTCGTGGACGAGCTCGATCGCCGGGCCGATGCGATGGAACAGGCCGATCCGATCGAGAGCGATGGACTTCGCGAGGCGGCGCGGGAGGCGCGCCGCGAAGGACTCGAGGAACGGATGCGGGAGGCCGAACAGGGCGCCCGCGAGAATCGTCTGCAGCAGGCGGGGGCGGCGCAGCAGCAGGCCGCCGAGGCGCTCGAGCGGATGCAGGAGACCATCGAGGAGGCCCGCAAGGCCCGCGTCGAGGAACTCAAGCGACGGATGGACAGTCTCGTCGAGAGTCTGCAGGCGCTGGTCGCCGCGAGCGAGGACGAGGTGATCGCGCTCGCCCGGGTCGCGGGTCCGGACGATGTCGCGGGAGTCGCGACCCGGGCGGAGGCGATGATCCGTCTCCAGCGGAACACGCTCGCGGTCGCCGCGGAAGCCTCGGTCGCCGACGAGCGGATCGGACGGATCGTGACCCGCGGTTCCGAGCATCAGGCCGCGGCGATCGGCGATCTTCGTCAGTCGCCGCCCGACCTCGACGCCGCCCGCGATGCAGAGGAACGCGGACTCGCGTCACTCCGCGAGGCGCTCGAACTCGCGGAGGAGGCGGCCGAGCAGCTCGCCCAGCAGCAGGCCGATGCCGAGCGGGAGCAGCTGCTTGCCGCGTATCGCGCGATCCTCGAGACGCAGACTGGCATCCGCGTCGAGACCGAACGCATCGCCCCCGCCGAGGGTGAACGCCTCGATCGCCGCGGTCTGGTGGCCGCAAGACGGCTCGCGACCGACGAGGAGCAGGTCGGCGAGTCGCTCGGCGGCGTGCAGACCGAGTTCACCGCGGTCGAGGATTCGCTGGTCTTCTCGATGACGCACCGGAATCTCGATCGGTGGATCGCGGAGGTCGCAGCGCGGTTGCGGGACGGCCGACCCGACGCGGTGGCGATCGCCCGTCAGGACATGATCATTCAGGCGATCGGCGGTCTGGTCGAGGCGCTGGACCGCGAGCGGCAGGCGCCCGACGATCCGTTCGGACAGCAGGAGCAGGGCGGTGGTGCGGGCGGCGAACAGGGTGGCGAGCAGGGCGACCAGCCCCAGCCGCTCATTCCGCCGATCGCCGAGCTCAAGATGCTCCGATCGATCCAGATCCAGATCCTGGAGGCCACCCGCCGACTCGATCGCTCGGGTCTGGAGGGCGCCGATCGCGAGGCGGAACTGGCCGAACTCTCCCGGATGCAGTCCGATCTGCACGGCGTGGGGTCGGCGTTGCTGAATACGCTCGAACCGCAGCCGGTCGAGCCGACCACCGGCGGCAAGGGTCCGAACCGACAGGAGGCAGCCGAATGAACCATCGGAACCGGACCGTCCAGGGATGCCGTCGAGTTGCGGCGTGGGTGCTCCCGTCGATGCTGATCGTCGTGCCGGTCCTCGGCGTGGTGGCCGACGACCCGGTGACCACGCCGCCCTCGCCGCCGGTCACCGAACCCCCGACCACCGAGCCGCCCGCGGATCCGCCGCCGTCGCTCGACGATCTTCTCGATCTCGAACCCGAGTCGAACGCCGAAGG
>JAUIHC010000132.1 GCA_030432455.1 Phycisphaerae bacterium
GACTTCGACCCGCCGTACGAGCCGGGCACGAGCTGGATCGTGGGTGCCGACGTGCAGATCGATCCGGCGGACCTGTCTGCGAACGCGGTCGAGTTCGAACCGCTCGACGCTGCCGGGTTCTCCGACGGCGTGAACTGGATGATCGACATCGAGGTCGAGGCCTCGCCCGGCGATTGCAACCAGAACGGCGTGCCCGACGACTGCGACATCGCCGACGGCACGAGCGACGACTGTCAGGGAGATGGCGTTCCCGACGAGTGCCAGCTCGGGGAGACGGATGTCGTCCTTCGTACCGGAGCCGGGAATCCCGCGATCAACTGGGGACTGGAACAGGCCGGCGGCATCGCCTGGTTCACGCAGTTTCGGACCGATCAGTCGGACACCACCATCGAGTCGATCCGGATCCGCCGAGGAGAGCAGCCGCCCGGCACGCCCATGACGGTCTGCATCTGGGGCGATCCCGACGACGATGGCGACCCCTCGGATGCCGTGCTCCTGTCGAGTCTGGAGACCACCGCCTGCGACGGCGTGGACTGCACCTACACACCCGATCCCGTCACCTTTGCGGACGCCGGGACGTCCTTCTTCATCGGTGCGGTCCTCTGGGATCCCTCGGGCACGATCGACCCGTGCCCCCTCGACGGCGAGAACCCCGCCCGGCGGGGCTGGATCGTGGCCCGCTTCGACGCCCCGATCGACCCCGCGAACCTCGCGGAGGGGGCCGACTACCTCGGACTCACCGACGACTACGACATCGCACCGGGTCTCCCGGCGGTCTCCAACCACTTCATCGACGGACTCGGGGTCACCGCGAACCCGAGCAACGATCAGAACGGCGACGGAGTGCCCGACGAGTGCCTTGACGACTGTCCCGGCGACTTCGACGGCGACGGTCAGGTCGGCGGTTCCGATCTCGGGCAGTTGTTCGCGGCCTGGGGCGGCGGGGGCGTGGCCGACCTCGACGGAGACGGCGTGGTGTCCGGGGCCGATCTCGGCCTGCTCTTCATCGCCTGGGGCCCCTGTCCGTGAGGATCGTCCGCCTGCTGGACGGCGTGGTTCGAGGTCTGGCCAGGGTCGGCCTCTTCGCCGTCGGGGTCGCGCCGGTCTCGGCGGAGGTCCTGGTCGTCCCCGATCAGTACGGTCGGATCCAGCTCGCCATCGACGCGGCCGCAGACGGCGACGAGGTCCTCGTCCGCGCCGGGACCTACTTCGAGACGCTCGACTTCCTCGGGAAGGCGATCGTGGTCAGGTCCGAGTCGGGGCCGGCACTCACCCGCATCCGAGCGAGCGGCCTCAACGACTCCGTGGTCAAGTTCCGAAACGGCGAGGGCCGCGACTCCGTGCTCGACGGATTCGAGCTGCGGGAGGGCAGCGGCAACTGCGACCTCTTCTTCTGCTACGGCGGCGGCATCTTCTGCAACGGCACCGATCCGACCATCCGCGACTGCATCATCGCCGACAACGCGACGACCTTCGACGGCGGCGGGCTCTACGTCCGTCAGGGCGGGGCGCGGCTGGAACGGTGCGTGTTCCTTCGGAATCGCGCCGAGTGGTACAACGGCGGAGGGATCTACGCCCGGTCGTCATCGATCGAGGTCGTGGACTGCCGATTCGAGGGCAACTACGGCGGCGGGGGCGGGATCTATCTTCAGGAGAGTTCCGCGATCGTGTCCGGCACCGAGTTTCTCGCCAACCAGACCGCGGGCGAGGGCGGGGCGATCAAGTCGGATGGCCCGGTGCTCGAGGTGCGGGACTGCACGTTCGAGTTCAATCTCTCGCCGGGCGCGGCGGGAGCGATCGAGCGACGCGGCGACATCGTCGTCGAGGACTGCGTCTTCGCCTTCAACGACTGCCATGGCGACGGTGGGGCGATGTTCATCAAGAGCGGCACGCATGTCGTCCGTCGCTGCCGATTCACCGGCAACACCAACTACGGGCAGGGTGGCGCGATCAAGCAGGAGTCCGACGGACTGCCGTTCGAAGTGTCCGACTGCCTCTTCGAGGACAATCAGGCGACGGTCTCCGAAGGTGGCGGTCTCCGCGTCGCCGGGTCGCGGGCGGTGGTCCGCCGATGTCGGTTCGAGCGGAACAGCGCCCATTCCGGCGGCGGTATCAAGGCGGTCGGCATCGCGGATCGCTTTCCGGTGATCGACTGCCTCTTCGTGAACAACCACGCGGTGCTCGGCACCGGCGGCGGCATGAGATGCGATCACACCGAGACCGACCTCATCGCCGGTCGGTTCCTTGGAAACGACTCCAGCGACACCGGCGGCGGCTTCTCCTGCAACGGCAGCGACACCACGATCGTCAACGGCGTCTTCTCCGGCAATCGGGCGTACTGGAACGGCGGCGGAATCGATGTGCATCAGGGCGGCAACCGGATCGTCAACTGCACGGTCGTGGACAACACCGCCTACGAGGGCGGCGGCGGCATCTTCGCCGACCGCACGACGACCATCGCGAACTGCATCATCCGCGGCAATCACGCCGCGACCCACCCCCAGATCAAGGTGGACGACTGGCAGCACCTGCCGTATGTGGTGCGGTCGAACGTCGAGGGCGTCGTGCCGGGCGAGTTCCTGATCGACCGCGAGGCCGGTCTCGCGGATCCCGACGGCCTCGACGCCTGGTCCGGCACGCTCGACGACGATCTGCGGTCCACCGGATGCATGGCGGGGATCGACTCCGGCGATGCGACCCATCTTCCCGCCGATCGACTGGATCTCGACGGCGACGGGAACCTGAGCGAGCCGATCCCGTTCGACGCTCTGGGGCGACCCCGGCTCGTGGACGATCCGCAATCGCCCGACGACGGTGTCGGCAGCTTCCTCGCCCTCGATCTGGGCGCGTACGAACATCAGAACGACGATCCGCCGTGCGGCGTCGAGGTGGACTGCGACGGCAACGGCATCGACGACCTCATGGACATCGCCGAGTGCGACGGAGCGGCCTGGTGCCTCGACTGCAACGGCAACGGCCGTCCGGATATCTGCGATCTGACCTTCCAGGATCGTCCGATCGAGGTCGGCATCGCGTACTGGCGGTTCGATGACGGCAGGGGGCCGATCGTCGCGGACCTCGCCCCCGGCGGGATCGACGGCGAGCTCGTCGGCGTCGCCGCCCTGGGCGCGGATGTTCCGGTCTCCGTGGTCCCGGGCACCGGCATGGCGAACCCGGGGTCGCTTGATGTGGGGGCCACCGGTTTCGTCCGGGTGCGGGATCCCGAGCAGCGGCTCGCCATGGGCCGGACCGACTGGACGATCGAGGCGTGGGTGCGACTCGACGAACTCGGTGGGATGGGCGACGCGTCGCGACGCCAGTATCTCCTGCAGCGGAAGCCCGGCGACAGTCCGGCCCGGAAGATGGACTACGCGGTCCTCGCCCAGTGCGGGAACCTGCCGTACAACGTGGATCGGCGGTACGGCAAGATCGACGGACTCTCGGGTCGCGAGCTCTGCGTGCAACTCGGCAACAACGCCGACTCGTGGTGCGTCACCTCGCATCTCGAGATCGACTCCACCGGCTGGCACCACATCTCCGCGGCGATCGACGGCGCTCGCGAGGTCGTCCGATTCACGCTGGACGGGATCGTGGACGAGGTGTCCTTCGAGGAGTGGGGCCGCGAGGCATTCGAGGCGAACCTGATCATCGGGGCGCATCAGAACGGCGACGGCGGCTTCAACCAGTTCCTTCGCGGTGCGATCGACGAACTTCGGATCGCCCGCGGGGTGCTGCCGCTCGAGGAACTCCTGCACCGATGGCCCACGGGCACCAGCGGCGACTGCGACGGCAACGGCCGACCCGACGACTGCGACATCGCCGACGGCCTGCTTCTCGATGCGAATGGCGACGGTCTGCCTGACGACTGCGAAGGCGGCGCCTGCCCGGCCGATCTCGACGGCGACGGGGTGGTCCGTGGCTCCGATCTGGGGCTGCTGTTCGTCGGCTGGGGCGCTCCGGGTCCGGCGGATCTGGATGGCGACGGCACGGTGGGGGGCTCGGATCTCGGGCTCCTGTTCGTCGCGTGGGGACCGTGTCCGGGCACCCCGTGCGCCTCGGTGGAGTGCGACGACGACAACGAATGCACGGTCGATCGGTGCAATCCGCTGTCCGGCGGGTGCATGCATCGACAACTGCCGGGCTGCGTCCCGGATCCGTGCCACGACCTCTTCTGCGACGACGACGACGCCTGCACCACGGACTCGTGCGATCCGGTGACCGGCGAGTGCGTCTTCACGCCGATCCCCGGATGCGGTCCGAACCCGTGCGATGAGATCGACTGCGACGACGGCAATCCCTGCACCATCGACACCTGTGACCCGTTCACCGGCCGGTGCGTCCATCTTCCGATCGAGGGGTGCGAGAACGCGCCGTGCGGGAGTCCGGACGCGGGTCCCTGTCTCGAGCCCAATCCGACGCCCAACTGCAGCGACGGCGCGTGCTGCGCCACGGTCTGCGCCGTGGACGACTACTGCTGCTCGGTGATCTGGGACGAGACGTGCGTCGAACTCGCGTTCACGCTCTGCCCGTGATCCGACCGGGGTCCGGCCTCCAGGGAAGCGGCGTGCCGAGGAGCTCGGCGAGGCGGCGATCGTCGGATTCGAACCTCGTTCGCAGACTCGCCGCGAGGTCGGCGTCCGGTGCCGACCCGTCGCCTCGATTCGCGATCTCGTGTCCCCGGTGCTCCGGCGTCTCCGGGAGTTCGAGATGACGCTCCACCGCCGCAAGGGTCTTCCGGGACTGCGATGCGAGATCCTCGGTGAAGAGCACCAGGAAGCGTTCCCGTGGAAAGACGGCGAACCAGCGTTCCAATTGCTCGGCGTAGCGGCCGCGGGCGAGATACGACCAGTGCTGATGCGGTCCCGAACGGGCGTGGGGGTCCGATCGGAGCCGCTCGGTCTCGCCCCGCAGACGATTGGGTTCCGCGGCGATCGCCGCCTCGAAGTCGAGATGCTCCAGGCCGAGTCGCATCGCGTGTCGGTGGTGCGACCACGCCCGCATCACCGGATCCCGCAGGATCACGATGAACCGGGCCCGGGGCACCAGGCGCCGCGCGGTCTCCGGGGCCCTCGGGTGAAAGAGGTCGTACGGACTCGCGTCGCCGATCCGCTCGGGTCGGCCGTTGGTCCGTTCACGGCGGCGTCGCCGCCACGAGAGGTCGTGCATCGCCCGATACGCTCGCTGCGACGCCCGCGGCTCGGTGAGGATCCGGCACTCCTTCCACGGCCGCGACTGCACGGCGGGATTGCCCGCCAGCAACCGGTCGAGCTGCGTCGTCCCCGCCTTCATCGCACCGAGGATGAGATGGTCGGGGAGGTCGCGCCACGGGGCGGTGAGTCGTCGCCACCACGCCGGTCTCGGAGGGCCGACGGGATCGGGCGGCGGGGGCTGGTCGGAGACGGACGGCATCGGCGGCGCGAGCATACCGTGCGGGTCGTGACCAACCCCGCGACGAACCCGTCTTCAGATCGGTCGGTGGCGCCGTGATGCGATGGCCGTTCACATCCGCGACGGGTGGCGTCGGCCGTCCGTTCGTCATCGTCTTTCCGGGGCGGACCGGCAGTTCGTGGCTGGTCTCGGCGCTGGACGACCATCCCGCGATCGAGGCCCGGGGCGAGATCCTGGTGCGGCGCGATGCACGCGAGCAGGCCGATCTCATTCCCGGGGCGCTCGCCGCCCGCGGTCGGATCCGGGCCCGAGGCTTCAAGACGAAGATGAAGGACGTCGCGGACCCCGACCTCCTCCGCACCGCGATCCACGCGGCGGACGCCGTGGTCGTTCACATGCGGCGTCCCGATCGCCTTCGGCTCGCCCTCTCGCGGATCAACGCCCGGCGTCTTCACGCGGAGACCGGACGCTGGAACCGGACCGAGTCGGCCAGCCACGCGGCCCGTGGTGGCCCGATCGCCTTCGACGAGTGGCACGCGGCGCTGGTCGCGTGCGGCGAGGAGGTCGATCGCGTGGACGCCTTCGCGGCGTCGATGGCCGGCGAGGTCGTCGAGGTCCGCTACGCCGAGATCCTTCGGGATCCCGCGGGGGTGCTCGAGGCCGTGCAGCGGGCCGTGGGAGTCGCGCCGCGTCCGCTCCGCTCGCAGGTGGTGAAGAACACCGACGAGGACCTTCGCACCGTCATTCCGGACTTCGACGACCTGAGGGCCCGCTTCGCGGACACGCCCTTCGCCACCGTGTTCGATGTCGATCCGGTCCGGGAGACCTGATCGTGCGGGTCACTCGGCGTGGCGGCGGCGTCGAAGGTTGATGAGCCGTCGGCGGAAGCGTCGGCGTCGCCATCCTCGGGTGCGGGCGAGCTCGTCCCGGATCATCGCGGGAAGCTCGTCGTCGCCGGATCCCGCCTCGCCCAGTTCCCGCGCCATCCAGACGAGGAAGTGGCGGCGGGCGAGGAGATCGCGGCCCTCGTGATGCGTGCGGGCCACGCAGGAGGACTCGTGCTGGCGATAGAGGTGCAGGACCTCGTCGATCACCACCACCGGCACCCGGAGCATGAGGCGGGCGAGGAACGCCTGATCCTCGTGCATCCCCCCGAATCCCTCGACGTACCCGCCGAGTCGTCGCACCGCGGCGGTGCGGAGCAGGGGAGCCAGCGGCACCGACCCGGAATCCGGAAGAAATCGGGGCAGCAGACCCGGGGGCGGGAGGATGGTGTCGACCGGCGCGCCGAGGCACTGGTCCTCGTCGGACCCGCCCGACCACGATCGCCAGCGACGGTTCGGGCCGATGACCGCGACCGCCTCCGGATGTCGTCGCATCGCGGTGACCATGCGGTCGAGCTTGTCGGGAAGCATCGCATCGTCATGATCGAGAAATGTCGTGAACTCGCCGCGGGCGTTCGCGAGCCCGAGGTTGCGACTCCGGCTCATGCCGCGATTGCGGCGACCGGGATGCCGCAGGACGCGGACCGTGGTCGCCCGGGTGTCGGCGTCCGCGATCGCCCGGTCGATGATCCCCGGCGTGGCGTCGGTGGAGCCGTCGTCCACGATGACCAGCTCGGTCGCGGCGCGGGTCTGGGCGAACACGCTCTCGATCGCGTCGGAGAGGAACCGTTCGCCGTCCTTGACGATGATGACCACACTCACCGAGGGTTCGGTCATGCGTCGGGATCCCGGCGAAGGGTCTCGTCGAGTCGTCGCGTGGCCGCCTGCGCGATCCGCCGGACTCGACGGCGATCGAGGGGCCCGAGCGGTCGGTATCCATCGCCGATGAATCCCGCGGGCTCCCGGGCCGAGGCATCGGCCGCCTCGCCGAACGTCGGGATCGGCGTGCCGCCGCCGGACCGCAGGGCGTCACGGGAGTTCGCCCGCAGCGCGGCCTCGACCGCGTCGCGATCGTCCGGAAGTCCGAGCCATCGGCGGACCCGGGCGAGGGCGTGGGCGGGACGATCGACGAGCGACTCGTACCGCACCCGGAGGAAGCGGTCGGGGCCGAGCCGATCGGCCATCGCCTCGGCGGCCTCGACGCACCTCACCCAGCGGCGGGCCGCGGTCTCCGCGCGGCGGGGGGCCCAGGGACGCCCCCAGTCGGTGCGGGACGCGGCGAGCAGACTGGCGACGACCGCCTCGGCCGATCGAATGACGTGCACGACCCGGCACTCCGGGGCGAGGCGG
>JAUIHC010000133.1 GCA_030432455.1 Phycisphaerae bacterium
CGGTCCGGACCCGGGTGCGGGAGTCGCGCGAACGCTCGCTGATCTCGCGATGCGCCGGCATCGCCGGATGTCTGCTCGTCGTGGCGTGGTCGGTCGGCGGGCTGCGTCTGGGAGCCGCCCGACGCATCCATGCCGATGTGGTCCAGCGGGCGGAGGCGACCATGGCGGTCGAATCCGAACTCGCGGCCACGGTCGATGAGCTTCAGCGGCTCGGAGCCGATCTCGCCGCCTGGCGACGAGTGAGGATCCCGTTTCCCGCCGGCGACCTGGTGGCCGCGATCGTCTCCGATCTCCCGGAGTCCGCGAGCCTCGAACGTCTGGAACTCGACGCCGACTCGATCGTGGCGACCCCCCTGCGGTCGCCGCGCCGCGACGAGCCGCGGATCTCCGAACGACGGATCGAGGGCGAGATCGAAGGGTTCGCCGCCAGCGACGAGGCGGTCGCGGCCTTCGTGGACTCGATCCGCCGCCGCCGGTTCTTCCGCGACGTGCGCGTGGAGAGCACTCGGCATCGGGATGTGGCGGGAACGCCGGCCCGGTCGTTCCGGATCGCCTTCGAGATCGATCTCGAGGCGGCGAGCCCGGCTCCGGCGACCGACCTCGCCGCCGCGGAGGACGCGGAATGAAGACCGATCGCGTGATCAGGACGGCGATGATCGTGGCGGCCGCCACCGCGCTCGCGACCTGGTTCGGAGTCCGCCCCCTGCACCTGCGGGCGGCGGTACTGGAGCAGGATGTGGCATCGCTTCGCGAGCGGATCGCGATCTCCTCGGTGCCCGAGGCGCAGCTGGAGGCGGCCGGACGGGAACGCGACCGGCGACGCGACATGCTCGTTCGCGAGGGATTCCATCGAATGCCCGAGGGGTCGCCCGATCTCGCGGAGGTCATCCGACGGCTCTCGTTGCCGATCGATCGGGTGCGGGTCCTCGATCAGACCTTCACCGCGGGCCGATCCGGAAGCGCCGCGAGCGGGGCTCCGGACGGCTGGATGGCGACGCCGATCCGAGTGGAACTGCTCGGTGACTGGTCGGCGATCCGCGAACTGCTCGAGGTCGTCGACGGGCTGGAGGTGCCGGTTCGCACCACGGCGTTGAGGGTGGAGCGATCCGAGGTCGACGGCGGGGCCGCCGCCCGACTTGAGATCGAACTCGACGTGCTGAATCGAAGCACCGACACCGGTGAGGGAGAGGGGAATCCATGAGTGGGTCGATCGGTCACGGCGCGACGGCGTTCGCCCATCGGATGCGTGCGGGAATCGAGCCCGTGCTTCGGCGGATCGGATGCCGACGGACGATGCTCGGAGGTCTCGTGCTCGCGGTTCCGATCGCGGCGCTCGCGCAGCCGCTCGGTCTGCTGCTCTGGGCGCGGATCCGGCTGCTGACCAGCATCCCGCGGACCGCGATGGCGACCGAGTCGAATGAGACGGTCGCGTCGGTGCCGACCCCGCCGGCGTTTCCGGACCTTCCGGATGCGGACCTTCCGGTGCCGGGGCTCCGCGATCCCCTGTCGATCAGTGCGCGTCACTTCCCCAGAGCGAACAGTCCGCAGGGATTGACGGAAACCTCGCCGAAGTCGGGCTCCGGTCCTGCCGAGGATGAGGGACGAACGGCCGCCGTGCTGCGGGAGCGTCTCTCGGGCGTCGTCGGTCGTCTTCGGGTCCAGGGACTCGTGCCCGGGCGTGGCGTCGCGTTGATCGACGGCCGGGTCCGCCGTGTCGGGGAGTCGTTCCCCGCGACCGTCGATGGAACGACGGTCAGGCTCGTCGCGGTGGAGCAGTCAATGGTGGTCGTCGAGTGCGGCGGCCTCGAGTTCGACATCCGACTGGACGGTGGGGGCACCGATTCCGTCGTCATCCGCCCGCAGGGCGAGGAGCTGAAGCAGCCATGAATCGAGTCATCAATCTCCGTGGACATCGGCGTTTCATCGCCTCGCTCGGGATCGTCGGCATGCTGACGGTCCCGGTGGTGGCGCAGGACGAGGACGCCGCGGGCGGCTTCGATCCGGCCAACGAGATCCTCGACCTCTCCGGGATCGAGGTGGACGACTTCGACACCTTCAACATCCAGGTGCAGGACACCGACCTCGCCCAGGTGCTGCAGATGCTCGCCCTCCAGAGCGAGCGCAACGTGATCGCGAGCCGGAACGTCTCCGCGGTCATCAGCGCGAATCTCTTCGACGTGACCTTCTACGAGGCGCTCGACGCCATCCTCAAGCCCAACGGGTTCCGCTGGGTCGAGGAGGGCAAGTTCATCTATGTCTACACGCAGGAGGAGTTCGCCCGCATGGAGGCGCTCGATCGCAAGACCGAGAGCCGCATGTTCGAGCTCGAGCACCTCTCCGCCAAGGACGCCAGCGAGTTCGCCACGCCGCTGCTCTCCGATCGCGGGAAGCTCAGCTTCATCGGCGAGGTCTCCGGCGGCATCGAGCAGGACCTCGGCGCCATGGGCGGCGACGGCTGGGCGAAGTCGGCGATCCTCGTGGTCAATGACTATCCCGATCGACTCGAGCGCATCTCCGAACTGCTCTCCGAGATCGACACCGCCCCGAAGCAGGTCGTCGTGGACGCCACGATCGCCAGCGTGAAGGTGACCGAGGAGGACGCCTTCGGCGTGGACTTCGCGCTCATCGGCAACCTCGACATCACCAAGCTCGTCTCGCCGCTCGGTCCGGTGCAGGACCTCCTCCGCGGCAACGCCGAACCGCCCGCGGGCGTCGGCCCCGGTGTCACCACGCCGGTCTACGGCGGGGCCGACGGCCCGGTCTACGGTGGTTCCGCCACCCCCGGCAACGTCTCCAGCGGCAAGGCGAACATGAAGCTCGGCCTGGTCGCCGGTGATGCCGCGGTCTTCATCCGCGCCCTCGACACCGTCACCGACACCATGGTGCTCGCGCGTCCGCGCCTCATGGCGCTCAACCGTCAGCGGGCCCAGGTCCTCGTCGGACAGCGGGTGGCGTATCTCTCGACCACCGCGACCGACACGACCACCACGCAGACCGTGCAGTACCTCGACACCGGTGTGAAGCTCATGCTTCGTCCGTTCATCTCGAAGGACGACTCGATCCGCATGGAGCTCTTCCCGAGCGTCTCGAGCGCCGAACTCCGGCCGGTGACCACGGGCGGCATCGAAGGCTCGATCGTGGTGCCCGACGAGTTCACCAACGAGATCTCGACCAATGTCAAGGTCAAGAACGGTCAGACCCTCGTGCTCGGCGGCCTCTTCCAGGAGGACACCACCGTCACCAACAGTCAGGTGCCGTTCCTCGGCGACATCCCGCTGCTTGGCGCCGCGTTCAGCGGTCACGACAACACCGTCAACCGTCGCGAGATCATCTTCCTGATCACGCCGAACATCGTCGAGGACGAGCTCATCGAGGAGAGCGGCCGACAGGGCACCGCCTTCGTCAACAGCCTCCGGGCCGGCATGCGTGAAGGTCTGCTGCCGTTCAGCCGCGAGAAGATGAGTTCGCAGCACAACCAGGACGCGTTCGAGGCCGCCAACGCCGGTGACACCGAACTCGCGCTCTACCACCTCGACAACTCGCTGCGACTCAACCCGGCCCAGCCCGAGGTCCGCCGCATGCGGGCGAAGCTGACCGGCCAGACCGACGGCGGCTTCTACGACTACGACATGTTCAACCGCGTCATGCAAGGCATGCACGAGGATCACGCCGACCGCAAGGCCGACGAGGCCCGTCTCGATGCCGACACCGATCCGCTCGCCCCGGCGTCGGCCTCGGTCAAGACCGCGTCCAGCAGCTCCGAGGAGCGGTATGTCGAGTCGCTGATCGATGATCTCGACATGCCCGAGACGGAGGAGGTCGTCGCCTCGGCCCAGACCGAACCCGAGATCGACGTCGATGCCCTCGAGGATGCGATCTTCCTGGTCGAGGCCGCGCCGATCACCGCGGAGGAGGCCTTCGGAGGTGCATCCGACCCGATCGTCGCTCAGGCGGGAACCGATGAGCTCTACGACGACGATTGCGTGGTCGAGTCGATGACCACCGACGACGCGCTCGCGATCGCCGCGGAATCGCAGGCCCGGCTGGTCAGCGGCCCGCGAACCAGCGCCTGGGGCCGCCTCTGGTGGCTCGCCCGCATCGCGGGCGATCAGGCTCGGACCTTCGCGGTCCGTGACGCGACCACGACCGGCACCGGTGCCGAGGTCGCGACCGTCAACGACGACGACTGATTCGTTCACGACGCGGCGGGGCTCCGGTCACGGCCGGAGTTCCGCTGCTCACGATCCATCCACTCCCGGCCCGGCGATCGCCGGGCCGTTCCTCCGGAACTCGACGCCATGAACCATCGCACCTCCACTCCCCGACGGATCGAAGGCGCTCTTCGCACCGTCGGCCGCGGCGTCGCCCTGCTCGGGCTCGCCGCCGGCCTCGCCACCGTCGGATGCAGCGGTCCCACCAAGAAGGGGCAGGAGGCCCGCAATCTCGCCAACGAGAAGTTCGACATGGTCCGCAGCCGAGTCGACTACGACCAGGCCGACCAGTCGTTCCGTTCCGGCAACTTCGTCAAGGCCAAGCAGCACCTCGAGGCCGCGATCGAGAAGTCGGACGGACAGGCCGACTACTGGATTCTGCTCGGACGGATCTATCTGGAGACCGCCAGTCTTCAGGACGCGATCGTGTGCTTCGACAAGGCGTGTGAACTCGACGAGAAGAACGCCGATGCCCGGTACTTCCAAGGCATCGTGGCCGAGCGGCGGAACCGGCCCCTTGACGCGGTCGCGAGCTACCTCGCCGCGCTCGAGATCGCGCCCGACGAATCGTCGATGCTGGTCGCTGCGGTGGACGTCCTGATCGGCGCGGGCATGACCGCGGAAGCCGAGCGGACGCTTCGTGAGCATCGCGAAGGTTTCGAGGACGACGCGGCGGTGCTGCATCTCTCGGGCCGGCTCGCCATGATGAAGAAGGCCTGGTCGCGGGCGGCCGACGAGCTCACGCAGTCGGTGCTGCTCGACGACTCGGACCGCTGGGTGATGGAGGACCTCGCCCGGGCTCAGATCGGGGCCGGTCGGACCGAGGACTGCCTCGCCACCATCCGGCGCATTCAGGATCTCCCCGACGTCGATGCCGATGATCTCGAACTCATGCGGCTTCGCGCCCGGTGTCTCGCCGAGGGCGGTCGTGGTCGCGAGGCGCGTCAGGCGATGCTCGACCTCGTGAACATGCATCCCGAGGACGTGCAGGGGTGGATCGACTTCGGACTGGTCTGCTGCGAGGTCGAGGACTTCCGCCGGGTCGCCCGTGCCGGTCAGCGGCTCGTGGTGCTGGCCCCGAACCGATTCGAGGGGTACTTCCTGCTCGGTCAGGCCGCCCTTCGGAACCGCGACCACGATTCCGCGGTCAAGCTCTTCGCCCGGGCCGTCGAACTCGCGCCGGAGCGTGACGAACCTCGTCTCGCCCTCGGCATGACCCACGAACTTCGCGGCGAGTATGCCTCGGCCTACCGCGCCTACGCGGCGGTCGCCGAGCGAAACCCCGGTGATTCGCGGGTCCGCGGTCTGCTCACCAATGTGAGCGACTCGTTCGACGACTGATCCCCGACGCCGACCCGGCTCGGCCTCGATCCAGGGAGAACCTGACATGGCGGATCCTGCATCGCTTGCGGGAGTTCTGGGATTCGCCGCGGGAGCGGCGCTCGCGGCGGTGGCATGGTCCGCGTGGATCCGACGCCGATTCGCCCGGGCCGCGGCCGACGCCCTCGACCCGGACGTCGATTGCTCGACGCTTCCGGCCCCGCTGGCCTTGCTCGTGGAAGCGCGGAGGGATGCCGTCGAGCGGACGCGGCGGGATGCGACGCTCGGATCCCGGATCGCCGAGGAGCGTGCGAGCCGGTCGGCCCGGATGCTCGATGCGCTCGAGGACGCGGTTCTCGTGATCGACTCGACCGGCGAGGTGATGGACCGCAACGCCACTGCCACCGCGCTCTCGCCCGGGCGGGAGCGTCGCGATCCGCGGCGGCTCGACGCGACGATCCCGTCACCGACCGCGGCCCGCGAGATCCTCGATCTCGCCCGCGGACTCGCCGAGGCGGATCCGACCGCGGTGCGGCGGACCGCGGTTCGCATCATCGATCCCGACGACGGCAACGAACGAGACTTCGAGGCCCTGATCCGACGGCTCGACGAGACGGGCCGCTGCGTGGTGGTGCTGCACGAGACGACCCGGGAGCGCGAGATCGCCAAGGTCCGCAGCGAGTTCGTCGCGCAGGCGAGTCACGAGCTGCGGACGCCTCTGAGCTCGATCCGGGCGACGCTGGAGATGTTCGAGGAGGGCGATCTCGAGGACCCGCAGGCGCAGGCCGAGATGCTGGCGATCGCGAGCGAGGAGGCGGATCGACTCGCCCGGCTCGTGGACGACATGCTCGACATCAGCCGGATCGAGGCGGGGGTCGCGCGACCGACCATCGAGCGGGTGGACCTGGGATCGCTGGCCGCGGAGGTGGTGGAGGGACTGCAGGCCGCGGCCGAGCGACGCGACCTGCGACTGGAGCTGCACGTCGAGGGCGACGGACTGGAGGTCGAGGGCGACCGGGCGATGCTCGGCACCGTCATCGGGAACCTCGTCGGCAACGCGGTGAAGTACGTGCCCGAGGGCGAGCGGATCGCGGTGGAGGTCTCGGCCGAGGATCTCACCAGATCCGTGGTGGTCACGGTCACCGACACCGGACTGGGCATTCCGCCCGAGGATCTCCCCCGCATCTTCGACAAGTTTTATCGGGTTCGCCGGTACGAGCGACGGGCCCGCGGAACGGGGCTCGGTCTCGATCTTTGCCGAAACATCGTCGAGCAGGTTCACCGGGGCCGCATCGGGGTCGATTCCACTCTGGGCGAGGGCGCCCGCTTCTGGTTCGGGGTCCCGGCCCTGCACGCGTCATCGGTGGCAGCATGATGGAAGACCCGACTCCCAAGACGATTCTGGTCGTGGACGACGAGGCGCACATCGTCCGCGTCGTCGCGTTCAAGCTGCGGGCCGCGGGCTTCGCGGTGATCGAGGCGTTCGACGGCGAGGAGGCGTGGTCGTGCCTGCGGGATGCCGAGGTCGATCTCGTCCTCACCGACCAGCAGATGCCCGTGCTCGACGGCATCGGACTTGCCCGCCGGATCGCCGGTGACCCCCGGTTCAAGGGCGTGCCGGTGCTCATGCTGACCGCGCGGGGCTTCCGACTCGATCCCGAGGAGTTCGCGGGCTCCGGCATCGTCGAGATGCTCGACAAGCCGTTCTCGCCGCGGGTCCTGCTGGAGCGGATTCACGCCAACCTTGCCGACACGACGCCGCGTCGGGAGGCCGCATGACACCCGCGGTCGTCCGAGGAACCGCCACCGACCTGCTGGTCGGAGGCGAGATCGCCGGCGTCGGCGCCGTCTGGGTGCCGGTGGATGCCGACGGTCCGCGGTGGCCGAAGGTCGAGGATCCGGTGGCGTCCTGGCGGCAGGCTCTGATCGTCGGGGCGGGGCCGATCCGTGCGGCGGTCGAGCATCGACTCGACGAGATCATGGGCGGCACGGGCGCCGTGGTCGAGGTCGTGCCCGGGATCGCCGCGATCGGGAGCGTTCCTGCGGACCGCGGTTG
>JAUIHC010000134.1 GCA_030432455.1 Phycisphaerae bacterium
TCGGCGGCGAGCGTCGCGACGAGCCGGTCGATCCACTCGCGGTTCGTCGCCGCGAGGGACTGATCGATCGCGGTCCGTCGCTGGTGCAGCACCGCCATCCGATCGAAGAAGGCGGGATCGGGCGCGAAGACGCCGTCCTCCATCTCCTGGAACGACGCCTCCATCGCCTGCTGCTGGATCGCGATGTCGCGGTCGAACTCGATGATGCTGCGGGCCCGGTCCTCGAGGGCGGGGGTGTGCCGGCGGGACCACTCGCCGAGCAGGTCGGCGATGGCCGCGATCTCCGCCTCGAGCGATGCCTCCGCGACTGCCGCGAGGTCCACGGTCGCGGTTCGGTCGGCGCCCGGCATCCCGAAGCCGCCGCCGCTGGCCGTGTCGATCGACACCGCCCGCTGTCGCATTCCCGCCTCTCGGCTCGCCGTCCCCTCGTCGCCGAGGACCGAGAGATCGGAGAAGAGGGCGGCATCGAGGGCGAGCACGGCATCGAAGATCGCGAGTCGCAGGCTCGCCGCCCGCGCGAGGTCGTCGTCGGTGACCGGGATCGGTCCCTGAGGACCGAAGCCGGCCTTCGGCACGTCGTTCCACTCGGCGACGAGGGTCGCCTCGATCTCGCCCCAGCCCTCGCGGTAGTCGATGAACAGCGCGTCGGCGATCGGTCGTGTCGGCTCATCGATGCCGACCGCATCGCGGATCCGATCGAAGGCGGCGGGGTCGAGGGGTCGGGGGAGCCCGTTCGAGCCGGCGCCCGCGGGGCCGCCGACCGCGGTCGAGACGATCACGCCGCCGCCTCCGAGATCGAGGTCCCCGACGAGGTCGCCGAGGTCGATCGCGATGGGCTCGCCGTCACCGATCATCCCCTCCCCGGCGACGACGGTGACGGCGAATGTGGCCTCGCCACCGTCGCCTGTGCCGCCCCCGATCGAGAACGACCGGACCGGCCCCTCCTTCACGCGACTGGCGAGCGCCTCGGGCGAGACCTCGCCGAGCCGCTGCCGCACCTCGCGGTCGAGGTCGGCGCGGGCCTGTCGGGCCTCGTCGAGTTCGCTCGTCGCGCGGTCGTCGCGGCCACCGGCGATGTCGATCTCGATCATCCCGCCGAACGACATGCCGCCGCGCTGTCCGTCCTCGATCGCCTGCTCGAGCGCCCGCAGGATCCGATCCTCGACGGCGCGATGCCGCGAGCGCCACGATGTCTCGATCGCCTCGATCCGCTCGAACGTCTCCTGGTCGATCTCGCCCTCGGCGTGCATCTCGCGGGCGGCCTCGAAGAGCGACTCGGGCGACTCGCGATCGGGGAAGAGACCGGCATGGGCGGCCGCCAGCCACGCGTCGCGGAACGCGTTCGCGAAGTCGGAGATCTCGCCGGTGGCGGACAGCACCCGGTCGAGCGTCTGCCGGTCGGCGGCGACGAGGCTCGCCTGCATCTCCCGCACCTCCTCGGCGGCGGCGCGCTCGGCGTCGCGTCGGGCCGCAAACCACCGCTCGAAGTCTTCGGGCGTGGCGCTCTCGGGGTCGGGGGCGCCGCCGTCCACCGCGGCCAGCAGTTCCGCCCGCTCGATCGGGACCATCATCGCGGCGCGGGCGAGGCTCGCCAGCCGGGTCGTGCGCTCGCGATCGTGGGTCTCGAGGATCTCCCGAACGGCGGCGTCGAGCGCCCACTGGGGCGAGCGGTCCACCGTCTCGCGGACCTCGGCGTAGATCGCGGTCGGCTCGAAGCGGAGCCCGCGGCCGTACCGCCCGCCGATGAGCGTCCGACTTCGATCGCGGTGTCGCGCCATCCGGGCCCGCTCGACCGCGACCTCTGCGAGCCCCGCGTCGCGAAGGTCGGCGAACAGGCGATCATCGAGGGCGGCGATCCGGTCGGCCAGGGCCCGGCGATCGTCGGTCTGCGTCTCGATGGTCGAGGCGTCGGTGCCACCGAACAGGCCGCCGGTCGCGGATCGCTTCTCGTCGAGCCACGCTTCGATCGGTCCCGAGCGGAGCTCGCGAAACGCCGCGTGGTAGCGGTCGAGCGGCACCGCGACGAGTTCGAGATCCCCCTCATCGACGCCGGCGGCGATCAGGAGATCGGTCAGACCCGACGAGGAGATCGGATCCGGCAGTCCCCGGGCTCCCTGAGCCATGGCGGGGGCGTCGATCACGCTCAGAAGAGCGAGGAGGGTCAGCGCAATCAGAGATCGGCAACGGCGCATGGCGGATTCCGGAGGGAGTCGTCGGCATCGGCTGGACGGGGCGTTCAACCACCGGGCGGGGGCCATGGTTGCGGCCCGCCCGCAGGGGCCTGATACTACCGGGTTCGGATTCGCATCCCGATCGCCGGTCGTCCCCGCGAGGACGCGCGGTTCCCGGTCGCGAATCATCCTCGCTCTGACTCCCGGAAAGGAGACTCATGTCCTTCGACGCCGCCGTCCATGCCAAGGCCATCGAACTCGATCTGCTCTCTCTGGACATGACGGCGGCTGCCGGAAGCGGCCATCCGAGCTCGGCCATGAGCCTCGGTCACATCGTGACCGTCCTCATGTATTCGCACATGCGGTGGGCGCCGGAGCATCCGACCTACCCGACCTCGGACCGGCTGGTGCTCAGCGAAGGTCATGCGGTGCCGATCGTGTACGCGGCCTGTGCGGACGTCGGGGTGACCATCGGGCGGGAGGGCGAGCCGGGGCGGCCGATGACCCGCGAGGACGCGATGAGTCTGCGGGCCGCCGACTCGATGATCGACGGCCACCCGAACCCGATGGAGGGCTTCCCGTTCTTCGACGCGGCGACCGGCTCGCTCGGGCAGGGACTCTCGGTCGCGGCGGGGCTGGCCCTCGCGGCCCGGGCGGACGACCTCGACAAGCGGATCTACTGCATCATCGGTGACGGCGAGGCCCGTGAGGGTCAGGTCTGGGAGGCGGTGGACTTCATCGTCGAGCATCGACTCTCGACCGTGGTGCCGATCTTCAACTGCAACCGGTACGGCCAGTCGGATCAGGTCTCCGGGCAGCAGTCGGCCGCGACCATCGCCCGCAAGCTCGAGGCGGCGGGAATGGCGGTCATCACCGTGGACGGCCACGACCCGCCGGCGATCCGGTCGGCCCTGGAGTCCGCCCGCGATCGCGGTGCCGAGCGAGCGCTCGTCGCGATCGTGGCGGAGACGGTGAAGGGCTGGGGCGCGGCGAGCATGCAGGCCGGCGGCTGGCACGGCAAGCCTGCGACCGGCGAGAAGCTCGAGAAGGCGCGTCGGGAGCTCATGGAGACCCGGGCGAGGCTGACCTCGGCTCTGGCCTCGACCGACGCGTTCGCGATCCGTCCGCCCGAGGAGCGGGCCGCGGCGGGACGCCGGATCGACGAGGCGCCGAGCTTCGGCGACGCGATGCGGCAGTACGACATGGCGAGCACGCTGGCCGCGGGGCGGTTCTCCACTCGTCGGGCGTTCGGACTCGGACTCCGCATCCTCGGCCACGCGAACTCGTCGGTCCACGTGCTCGACGCCGACGTGAAGAACTCGACCTTCACCGACCTCTTCGCGAGCGATCGCGAGCTGTCGTCGCGGTTCCACGAGTGCCGGATCGCCGAGCAGAACATGGCCTCGGTCGGGGTCGGACTCTCCGCGGGCGGCAAGACCCCGTACATGGCGACCTTCTCGAAGTTCGTCACCCGCGCCTACGACCAGATCGAGATGGGCATCAACAGCGGGGCCGATCTCAAGATCGTCGGCTCCCACTCGGGCATCAGTCTCGCGGCCGACGGTCCGAGTCAGATGTCGCTGCCCGACGTGGCGTGGTTCCGGTCGTTCACGACCATGAAGGATCATCGCGGCAACCCGGGCTGCTATGTGCTCCAGCCCTCGGACGCCTACGCCGCCTACGCCCTGACCCAGGTCATGGCCGAGTATCAGGGCTGCTGCTACATGCGGGTCTTCCGCCCCGACGTCGAGTTCCTCTACGACGACGGCACGGTCTTCAACCTCGGCGGGTTCGAGACGCTCACGCAGGGCCGCGACCTCGTCATCGCGACCGCGGGCTACATGGTGCACGAATGCAACAAGGCGCTGGAGCACCTCGACAAGGCCGGGGTGGACGCGACGCTCGTGGACCTCTACTCGCTGCCGTTCGACGAGGAGAAGTTCCTCGACATCGCCAACGACAACGGCGGCAACATCCTCGTGGTCGAGGACAACTACGGCGGCGGTCTCGGATCCGCGATCGCGGACGCCTGCACCTCGGGCGGCGATGCCTTCACCGTGCGTCAGATGCATGTGCGTCGCATCCCCAAGAGCGCCCGCACGACCGACGAGGTGATGGCGATGTGCGGTCTCGACGCGATGTCGATCACCGCGGAGGCGGCCCGGATGCTCGGCGTCCGGCTGTGATGCGAGCATGAAGGACAGGGGACGCCCCCGTTCTTCATTCTCCATTCTCTATCTTCCGTCCTCCAGCATCGCCCGCATCTCCGGCAGCCATCGTGCCATCGCGTGCCCGACGATCGTGTCGTGGGTGGCGCCGTCGATGATCTCGATCGAGCCGGGGCCCGCCTCGTCGCCCGCCTCGTCGCCCGCCTCGTCGCCCGCCTCGTCGCCCGCCGGTGGGGCGACCTCGTCGAGGGCGGCGGCGAGTCGGCGGACGGCGCGTTCGAGGTAGTACGAGTCGCGTGAGCCGCACATCAGGCGGACGCGTTCCCGCAGGATTCCCGCGTATCGCGTCGGATCTCGGCGCAGGCGGGCGGTGATGTCGAAGCGCGACCAGTCGCGTTCGATCACCTCATGGTCGATCGCCCCGGTCGCGAGATCGAACGCCATGAGCGGCCGGCCGGTGGCGGGATCGCGACCACTGAACATCGCGTTCCACGCGCTCCACTGTTCGCCGCTGGTGCCGTCGGGAGCCAAGGCCCGCTCCATGGCCATCTCGTCCTCGACGGTCATCATCACCCGATCGAGTTCGGGGCCGAGCGGCTCCCGGTAGCTCGGGATCGCCATGCCCTCGTCGTCGGCCCACAGGTCGTCATCGTGGTGCAGATCGATCATCTGGAACGCGGAGAAGTCCACCGGATCGGGGGCGCTCGCGAAGCAGCCGCCGAATGTGTCGGGGTGTTCGAGCTGCAGCCACAGACTCGACCACGCACCGCTGGAGTGGCCGTGCAGCAGGCGGGCCGCGGGATCCGGGACGAGTCGGAATCGCGACTCGAGCCACGGGATGAACTCCTCGACCAGCGCGGTCGCCCGCGGGCCGGTGTTGTCGCCGTCCACGAAGCCGTGATGACCGAGCGGGTCCTCGGGATCGAGCACCACGATCACCGCCGGGGGAGCGAGGTTCCGACCGCGGCGATCGTCCTGCATGCGACGCCAGCCGATCGCATCGCGATGGTCGCCGCCGAAGCCGGGAATCTCGTACAGGGTCGGCCAGAATCGACGCGGATGATCGAGATCGTCGTAGCCGGGAGGCAGGACCACGCCTGCCCGATGGAAGACCGGTCGCCCCAACGCGTTCGACAGCATCGGGCTCTCGATCCGCACCCAGACGATGCCGTCCCGCTCGGGAAGGGGCGTCTCCTCGATCCGCTCGTCGATCCGAAGCGTCAGTTCGTCCGGACTGTGCCGGACGAACGTCGCTTCCGCGATGCCGGAGACCGCGTTTCCGGGCGCATCGTGGCCGCGGGCGGTGCCGAGGTCGAGCACCGCCCGCACCGCGAATCGACCGTCGAGGTCGTCCACCAGCGGTGGCACCGCGGCGACGCCGGTCGCGTCATCCCCGACCTCGAACGAGAGGCCGGCGTCGAGGGTGCGAAGATCGACGGGGATCGACCGGATCGGCTGAGGACGACGGAAGAACGGGGCTCCGATCGGATCCCGCCCGCCGACCGGGCCCTCGGTCTCGCACATCAGGATCAGCAGCCGCGGAGGCACGGTGGTGGCGATCGGCGGTGAGGCGCGAAGCGACTCGACGATCTCGGGGGCGATCGTGACCGTGATGCGATCGATCGCGTTCGGTCGCTCTGGAGTGGCGGTTGGCGGCGGGATCACCGGCCCGGAGGGGGGCTCGCCGGCGAGGGAGCCGGTCAGAAGCACGGCAAGAAGCGGCGGGAGAAGCGGCATGTCGGGATGGTACGACCGCCCGAGGGCCTGTCGGGTGGTGGGCGGCGGACGCCGGGGGCAGGATGAGCGGCGCCGGGAGGGGAGAGGTGGCTCGAAATCGGCGTCCCGAGCGGAGTTCGGGCGGCCTTCCGGCCGATATCCGAGGAACCGGTCCGCCGACCCTCGTGGTCCGGCTCGGACCAGTTCGCACCCCCAGGACCGGCAGGACCCAGCATGCGCCGTCACGTCTCGGAATCCGCCATCACCCGTCTCATGCTGGCCGCCGCGGTGGCCGGTGTCTCCGTCATCGCCGGCTGCATCTCCACGCCGACCTCCGCGATCGAGCGGATGGGCAACGCCCTCGATCAGGGGGAGATGGCCATCGACGACCCGCACGTCGTCATCGACACGCTCGGACCGATCGATCTGGAGGTCGAGTCCTTCGGTGGAAACATCCGGGTCGAGGCGGTGCCGGGCATGGTCGGCACGACCGTCGAGCCGGTTCGGCGGGCGTTCCTCGGCCACCTTCGCCGCGACGAGGCGGAGGTGTCGCTGGAGGCGATCGACTATCGGATCGAACTTCGGGAGGGCGAGCTCGATCGCGAGGTGCTGGTCATCACCACCTCGACGGATCATCCCGAGCCCCACTTCCAGGGTGTGGACTTCATGATCCGCACCGGCGAACTGGGTCGGGTGAATGTCGTGACCCGCCGAGGACATGTCTGGATCGAGAACAACCGCGGCGGGGTGGACATCGACACGACCTACGGCGACATCCGGGTCGTGACCGACCATCCCATGAACGAGGCCGTCACGCTCGTCAGCAAGGAAGGATCGATCGACTACCGCGTCGCGCCGGGCTCCACGGGGCTCTACGATCTGCGGACCATCGGCGGCGAGGTCTACCAGCGGTTCACCGATGCCCGCGTCGTCGCCCTCGGCGTCGAGAACGGGCCGTCGATCTTCTACGGCGAGGTCGGAGGGGCGGACAATCCCGTCACCCTCCGGACCACCTACGCCGACATCCGCGTGTCGGTGGTCGAGAATCCGACCGACTGCGGTCCGATCATCACCGAGTGATCCGACCCTCTTCCGCCGTCACTTCCGGGAACCCGCGTCGTGCGTGAGGTGCAGGACCACTGGTTCCGAGAGGCCAAGCGGCAGGGCTATCGCTCCCGCGCCGCCTTCAAGCTGATCGAGATCGACGATCGCCGGAAGATCCTGTCCAAGGGCGACCTGGTGCTCGACGCGGGCGCCGCCCCGGGGTCGTGGTGCCAGGTGATCGCCAAGCGGGTCGGCCCGAAGGGGCGAGTGGTCGGGGTCGATCTGAAGCGGATCGACCGCCACCTCATGCCCGACACCGTGGATCTCATCGAGGGTGATCTGCGGGAGTTCGATCCGCGTGATCTCGGCATCGAGCGATTCGACGCGGTCCTCTCCGACATGGCCCCGGACACGACCGGAGATCCGTTCGGGGACCATCACCGCTCGGTCCGTCT
>JAUIHC010000135.1 GCA_030432455.1 Phycisphaerae bacterium
ACACCCGGCACGCGGCGGCCTCGCGGGCCCGCATCGCGACCCACGCGACCATGTCGGCGGTGTCGAGGGCGGGGTTGGTGTTGGGCATGCAGCAGACGCTGGTGAATCCACCCTCGACCGCGGCCCGGGTGCCGGTCTCGATCGTCTCCTTGGCGGACTGTCCCGGCTCTCGGAGATGCACGTGGGGATCGATCAGCCCCGGGCAGACCAGCAGGCCCGAGACGTCGCGCCGCTCGATTCCGTCGCCGTCGAGTCGGCCGGGCGTGGTCTCGATCGCGACGATCCGGTCGCCTTCCACGAGGACGTCGGCGGTGCCGTCGAATCCACCGGCCGGGTCGAGGACCCGCCCGCCGGTCAGGAGAAGTCGTCGGGGGTCGCTCACTGGTCGGACTCCGAGGTGCGGCCCGCAGGCTCATCCACGATGCACGACTCCGGGGCGGCAGGGTCGTAGGGGTCGTCGAGCCCGCCGCCCTGGATCCAGACGCCGTCCGCGATCACCACGACCTCGGTGCTCGGCTCGGTGACGGCCGCGATCTCCTCGGCCGAGGCCCCGGCATCCTCCAGCAGGTGTCGTCGCTGTTCGACCGAGAAGGTGCGGACCTGCGGAATCCCGGTCAGGACGGTGCGTCGCCCGCGGGCGTTGCGGGGGACGAAGAAGCCGTAGTCGCGGAAGCGGACGAGCACGACGTCGCCCGCTCGGTCGCGGACCCGCATCCAGCACCCCTTGACGGCGCAGACCTCGGTGATCGACCCATCGAGGGCGATCTCGCGTCCGGCATCCGCCGCGAGGTCGGCCACGGGAGTCGTGCCGCCGACCGCGTGCGCATCACCGTAGCCGTTCCATCCTTCGAGCATGCGGGTGTCGGTCGAGACGCACCCGGACACGGCGGCGGCGAGCGTGAGGACGAGGGCGGCACGGATGGTACGAGGCGTCATGCGCAATTCCGGGCGGGCGGACGGATGAACCGTCGTTCGGTTCGAGTCACGCATGCTACCGATCCTGCCGGTGCACCCGGAACGAGACACGCCCGCCCCGCATGGCGGGACGGGCGTGTCGTCAAGTCGCGTCGTGGTCTCGGGGAGGAGACCGACGCGGGCGATCGGTCGATCAGCCCTTGTCGCTGCAGCTGCCGGTGAAGGGGCAGGTCGCGGCCTTGTCGGAGCAGCTGCTCGAGCAGTCGCCCGAGACGGCGCCCGGGGCGGCCTTGTCGCTGCAGCTGCTGCCGCAGTCGGCCTTGTCCGAGCAGGAACCGCTGGTGGCGCCGGGGGCGGCTTCGCCACCGCCGCAGGAACCGCAGCAGTCGCCGCTGGTGGCGCCGGGGGCGGCGTCGTGGTTGTGGGTGGTGTTGCAGCCGACGAGGGCGAAGGCGGCGGCGAGGGTCGCGGCGGTGAAGAGGCTCTTCATGGCACTGGCTCCAAGATCTGGAAGGAAACGATCGAGTTCTTTCTGGACCGGGACGACGCCCCGGAGTCCGAACGTGAATCCGTATGCTAGAGGGCTTCGATGTCGGTTCGCAACGGATGCGACCTGATTTCCTTGGATCGGTCCCGGCGACGACCATCCCCGTCGGGTGGATCTGGGGCGGCTCGGACGCCCCCGAACGGCCTTCTCGGACTGTCCCGTGACGGATGTGAACCCCGAATCCCATCTTGACGATTCCGGCGATTCGCAGTCCGAGGCCCCTCGGGATCGTCTGGAACGACTCTCCCGCAAGGCGCGGGGGCTGCCGCGGGTCCCCGGCGTCTACCTCATGAAGGACGCGGCGGGGGTGGTCCTGTACGTCGGGAAGGCGTCGGTCCTGCCCAACCGGGTGTCCTCGTACTTCCAGGCCGCCGCCGACCACGGGCATCGCAAGAACCGGATGCTCCCGCTCATCGAGGACTTCGACGTCGTCGAGTGCGAGGGGGAATGGGAGGCGTTGCTGCTGGAGAGCCGTCTGGTCAAGGACATCCGTCCGCGGTTCAACGAGCGGCTCGCCGACGACAAGACCTTTCCCTACCTCGCGGTGACGATGAGGGACGAGTTCCCCGGGGTGTTCGTCACCCGCAATCCCGCCGACGAGCGGTTCAAGGGCGCGAGGATCTTCGGGCCGTTCACCTCGAAGCACGCCCTCCGGCAGGCGGTCCAGCTCATGCAGCGGGTGTTCAGGTACCGCACCTGCGACCTCGACATCGCGTCCGACGACCCTCGCAACCGGACGTTCCGCCCCTGCCTGCTCCATTCGATCGGGCAGTGCACGGCGCCATGTGCGAATCGGATCACCGTCGAGGACTATCGCGCCGACATCGATCGGTTCATCCGGTTCCTCGGGTCGAAGCGCAGCCGGATGATCAAGGAGATGCGGGAGGAGATGGACGCGGCGTCCGTGCGGCTCGACTTCGAGCGGGCCGCGGTGCTCCGGGATCAGATCCGATCGATCGAGAAGCTCGACGAGCGCGAGCGGCGGCGAGGGGAGGACGGCGAGTTCGACTGGCAGCCCGAGGTGACCTCGTTCGTCCACGACCCGTCGAAGGGCGTGCAGTCGCTCCAGCGCACGCTCGGGCTCGAGGAACCGATCCGCTGCATGGAGGCGATCGACATCGCGCATCTGGCGGGCGACGAGACCGTCGGGTCGAAGGTCTGCTTCATCGACGGCCGTCCATTCAAGGACGGCTATCGCCGCTTCCGGATCCGCAGCGTGGACAACGACGACTACATGGCGATCCGCGAGGTGGTGTCGCGTCGCTATCGCGAGGCGGGGCAGGGCCAGGAGCTCTATCCCGACGTCATCCTGATCGACGGCGGTCTCGGCCAGCTGCATGCGGCGCTGGAGGCGTTCGAGCAGCTCGACGTCAGGCCCCCGATGGTGATCTCGCTGGCCAAGAAGGAGGAGCTCATCCACGTCCAGCAGCGGAGCGAACCGATCCGGCTGGGACGGGAGAACCCCGGGCTCAGGCTCTGTCAGGCGATCCGCGACGAGGCGCACCGCTTCGCCCAGCACTATCACCACCTGCTTCGGACGAAGGCGATGCTCGGCGAGGACGATGGCCGCCGGATTCCGAAGACGCCTCGAACGCTTCGGCGCGGCGGCGGAGGCGCCGCTGGTGATGCCGGTGAACGCGAGCGCGAGGGCGAGGCGTGAGTGATGGTGACGCTGCATTCGTGGAGGCGTTCGATCGCGGGGTGCGGCTTCGGGTGAAGGCGGTGCCGGGGGCGAGTCGCGATGTGATCGCGGGGCCGCTCGGTGATCGGCTCAAGATCCGGGTGTCCGCGCCGCCTGAAGGTGGTCGCGCAAACGAGGCGATCCGTCGGCTGCTGGCCGACGCGTTCGCGGTCTCCAAGGCGGACGTCACACTCGAGTCCGGTCCGGCGTCGCGGGAGAAGACCTTCGCGATCTCCGGTGATCCTTCGCACCTGAGCGCGACGGCGAGGACCTTCGCCTGACGCCGGAACGACGACCGCCCGAGCCGAGGCTCGGGCGGTCGATGTTCGTGTGCGGATCGGGATATCCCCGATCGAGTTCGTGAAGTCAGGCCGGACTCGGCATGATGCCGCCGAGATCGTCGCCGGTCTCGTCGGTGGAAGGGGGCGTGACCGGCCTCGGCGGGGTCTTGTCCACTTCCGCGGCGAGCAGGTCGGCGACGGTCGGCTTCGAGAGTCGCTGGCCCTTCATGAGCTTGTCCACATCGTCGGCGAGCAGGGTCTCGTGCCGCAGGAGCGCCTCGGCCACCGCCACGACCTGGTCCCAGTGCTGGTTGAGCAGCTTCGTGGCGCCGTCGTAGGCGGAATCGACGATCCGCTTGATCTCCTCGTCGATGACGCGGCTCGTCTCCTCGGAGTAGTCACGCTCGGCGAACGGCGACTCGTTCTCCTCGTGCGCGTGCGCGATGAAGCCGACTCGGGGGCTCATGCCCCATTCGGTGACCATCGCCCGGGCCATGCGGGACACCATCCGGATGTCGGCACTGGCCCCGTTGGAGACGTCGCCGGTCTTCATCTCCTCGGCGATGCGGCCGCCGCAGGCCACCTGCAGCGTCGCCTCGAGGAACTTGAGGCCGTAGCCCTGTCGCTCCTTCTCGGGGAGCGAGAAGCTCACGCCCGCCGCGCGACCTCGGGGCAGGATGGTGACCTTGTGCAGCGGATCGGCGTGCTCCAGCATGTGCTGGAGCACCGCGTGGCCGGCCTCGTGGTACGCGGTCGCGACGCGATCCTCCTCCTCGACCTTCCGGCTGCGACGGGCGCGGCCCCAGCGGACCTTGTCGCGTGCCTCCTCGAAGTCGGCCATCTCCACCACGTCCTTCTCGGCCATGGTCGCGATGATCGCCGCCTCGTTGATGAGGGCCGCCAGATCGGCGCCGGAGAAGCCGGGGGTCGCCCGGGCGAGGCGTTCGAGATCGAGGTCGTCGCCGGTCTTCACCTTCTTCACGTGGACCGCGAGGATCTGGGCCCGGCCCTCGATGTCGGGAAGCTGCACCGCGACGGTCCGGTCGAAGCGGCCGGGGCGGGTGAGAGCGGGGTCGAGGACGTCCACGCGGTTGGTGGCGGCGATCACGATGACCTGATCGGTCGCCTCGAAGCCGTCCATCTCCACGAGGATCGCATTGAGGGTCTGCTCGCGTTCGTCGTGGCCGCCGGTGGTGAACCCGCCGCCGCGGCGACGACCGACGGCGTCGATCTCGTCGAGGAAGATGATGCAGGGCGAGTTGTCCTTCGCCTGCTTGAAGAGGTCGCGGACGCGGCTCGCGCCGACGCCGACGAACATCTCCACGAAGTCCGAGCCGGAGATGGTGAAGAACGGCACATCCGCCTCGCCCGCGATCGCCTTGGCGAGCAGGGTCTTGCCGCAGCCCGGAGGGCCCTCGAGCAGCACGCCGCGCGGGATGCGTCCGCCGAGTCGCTGGAACTTCCGCGGGTTCTTGAGGAAGGCGACGATCTCGGTCACCTCCTCCTTCGCCTCGTCCACGCCCGCGACATCCTTGAAGGTGACGTTCACCGAGTCGGCGGTCTGCACCCGGTGCCGGCTCTTGCCGAAGTTCCCGAGCATCCCGCCCGGTCCGCCGCCGGCGTTCCGCATCGACCGGAACACGAAGAACCACACCAGGAAGATGACGAGGATGATGGGGCCGAAGTTGATCAGGAGCAGCAGGAACGTCGGGTCCGACTTCTCCATCTCGAAGGGGATGTTCCAGTCCTTCAGCCGGTCGAGGGTGTAGGGGACCGCGCCTTCGGCGATGGTCACCCGCACCGTGGTCTTGCGGGCCGGATCCTTCGAACTCGCGGAGTCGCCGCTCGCCGCGTCGGGCTCGCGGATCGCGGTGATGCCGTCCGAGGAGACCTTCACCGACGCAGGGTCGATCAGGTGGTTGGCGTAGAGGTTCCGGAACTCGTCCAACTGGATCTCGGTGCCCTTGGACTGCGGACCGACGACCACGAACCACACCAGAGCGAAGAGCGCGAAGAGCAGGACCAGCGAGAGGAACGGCCTCGGAGGCCGGGTCGGCACCGGACCGCCCTCGGGGCTCTTGCGCGGCGGCTTCCCGCCGGAGCGGTCGGAGCCGGAGTCGGGGGTGCGGTTGGAGGGGTCCGGATCGGGCATCAGCGAGGTTCTCGCAGGAGGAACGAGGAAGGGTCGGGAACCATAGGTTCGATCGGCCGCCGGAAGAGGTCCGGGGTCACCAGTCGTCCCGAAGGGAATCGACCAGATCGACGGCGAGATTCCGTACGACCCCGAATCGTGCAAGATCGACCGATTCCATCGCCGGGCGTGACGGGAAGAAGACCGCCGAGGCGGAGAATCGCTCGCGACTCACGATCGGTTCACCGGTGGCCAGATCGATCCATTCGAAGTCGATGGTGGCCTTGAAGAGCATCTCCTGCGCCAGGCCGGTGGAGAGGCTCTTGGAGAGGGGGATGAGCTCGGTGTCGCGGATCGTGCCTCGGAGCATGGTGTCCGCGGTCCCGGGTCCCGCGACCTTCCACGGGGTGGAGGCCTCGATCTCGGTCACCAGGGCTCTGCCCAGCTCGGTCTCGAGGCCGCGGGTCCACGACTCGTTGGTGAAGAGGGGGATGGTGATGGTGCGGTACCGCTCGGGATGCGTCCACGACATGGACCAGCCGTCGTGGGGATCGCTCGCACACCCGCCGAGCAGGGTGGCGACGGTCATCGCGACGGCGGCCAGCGAACGGGATGTCCGGAGGTCGGGCATGCTCACGAACCCCTCCCCGGCCCGGGCGTCGCGTCCACGGGGCGTTCCGGCTCCAGCGGCGCGGTGCGGGGCGGCTCGGGACGGGCGACCGGGGCCACGCCTCGCTCCTCGCGGGCGGCGGCGCCGAGCATCGCCTCGGCCAGGGTTCGGTAGTCGGGGGCGGTCGCGGCGATGCCCGCGGGCATCCGCGACAGGACCCGGGGGGCGAGACGCAGGGTGTCGAGCATCGCGACCGTGTCGGGGTATCGCTGCACGACGCGGCGGAGGTACTGCTCGCACGAGATCGGATCGTCGATCGACAGGTACCACTCCGCGGTGACCAGCAGCTTTCGGGCCTCGGACTCCTTGATCCGGACCAGCAGGGCGTCGGCCCCGAGTCGCTGGGCGGTCGAGGGCTGGACCGCCCGCAGCCGCTCCAGTCGCCGCCGAGCGTCGCGAAGGCCGGCGTCGTCGTAGCGAGGGCCGCGATAGGAGGCGAGATACGCCTCGATCAGGCGGGATCGGGCCTTCTCGATGCGGTCGGATCGCGGGTAGTTCTGGATGAAGAGGTCGTACGCATCGGCCGCGAGCCGCATCTCGGCCCGTCGGAAGTAGAAGTCGGCGAGCTGATCGCCCGCATCCTCGGCCAGCCGACTGCCGGGAAGCCGTTCCTGGATGCGGATCAGGAGCTCCTGCGCATCGTCGGACGCGTCGAGCACCCGGATGGTCCCGTAGAGCTTCCGACGAAGCCCGTGGGCGTAGGCGACGGCGATGTCGTACTCGCGCTCGAGGGCGGTCACGAAGACCGTGCTGCCCGGGTGCTCCCGGGTGACCGACTCGTAGTCGAAGAGGGCCTCGTACTCGTCGCCCATCTCCACGAGGGCGTCGCCACGGACGAGCAGCATCTCCGGGAGGAAGGGGCTGCTCGGGAACCGATCGATGAAGGCGCTGGCAAGAGCCCTGGCTCGCTCCGGCTCGTCGAGGGCGAGAGCCCGGCGGGCCAGCAGCACCTGAGCCGACTCGGTTCCGGGCTCCGGCGACTCCTTCTGCCAGGCGTCGTCCTCGCCGAGCACGTACTCGTCCTGCGCGATCGCGGGCGAGACGCCGAGTCCGCACGCCAGCGCCACCGTCGCGAAGGCTGCGAGTCGGACGCGGGGGGAGGCCGAGGAGTGGCGGAAACCGGATGACGGCATCGCCGCATCCTACGGTCAACCGCCTCGAACGGTCGATGCAGAGGGGTCGGTCGAGCCCTCTCCCGTTCTTCTGCGAAGTCGTCGTTCCTCATGTCGGTGCTGGTGATCTTCAACCCGATCTCCGGAGCGGGCCGGGCTCGCGGGCTCGCCGAGGCCGCGGCCGACGCGGCACGCGACCGAGGCATCG
>JAUIHC010000136.1 GCA_030432455.1 Phycisphaerae bacterium
GCCGAGACCCGGTCATCACCCAGCCCCGGGAGCTCGCCGTCGAGGGTCCGAAGGAAGGCCTCCAGGTCCGCCAGCTCCGTCTCGGAGAGCCCGAGCGGGGTCAGGACCGACTCCCGATGGTGGTCGAGTTGCACCGCCCCCTCGAGCGTCGAATAGAACCGGAGCACCGTCGCCAGATCCGGCATCGAGCCGTCGTGCATGTACGGAGGGGTCCGCCCGACGCCTCGCAGGGTCGGCGTCCGGAACGCCCCCCACTGGCCGGGATCCTCCCGCACCCCACGACTCACGATCGCCCGGGCACCGGTCGGATCGTCACTGTGCGGCCCGGCGGCGTTGAAGGTGTCCTCCCGGACCAGACGGGCACCGACATAGCGACCTTCGTCGCGGGGCAGACCGTCCGGGGCGGGGATGCCGATGTTGTGGAACTCGCCGTCGGAGAAGAGCGGCCCCGCGTGACATTCCCAGCATTCGGCCCGCCCGAAGAACAGTCCGAGCCCCCGCCGTTCGGCGTCGGTCAGGATCTCCTCGCCGGACGCCCCCGCCCGCACCGCCGCCACCCAGTCGTCGAACCGCGTCGGTCCACCCGAGAGCGTCCGCTGGTACGCGGCGAAGGTCTTGCCGAGATTCGCCACCACCCGGTCGATCCGGAATCGCTCGTCGTCGGAGAGCGCGGCCCACGCCCGCTCGGCCTCGGGATCGCCCTCGGGTCTGGCTCGTGGCGGCAGCGTCTCGGAGTCGATCCCGGCGGGACCGAAGATCGCCTCGTAGGCGGCTCGCCGGTCGGCGGCGTCGAGCACGGCGCGAACCACCGCGGTCCGATCGCCCGCCATCTCGGCCGGATTCTCGATCGGACGGATCGAATGCCCCCACATCGAATCGGATCGCCCGTCCCAGTTGAACCAGCGATGGTGCGCCGCATCGACGAGCGTGGGCGCGTGCCGTCCCGCGATCCCGACGCCGCGGGACAGAGGCAGCCCGTCGGTGAACCGCAACGCCGGCTGATGGCAGGTGCCGCAGCTCACCGAGCCGTCGCCCGAGAGCGCGGGGTCGAAGAAAAGGTCGCGACCGAGGGCGACCGCCCGCGGATCGTCGGCCACACGGTTGGTCGGATCGGGCGGCGGCCCGGGCAACGGCGACGCCCGGAAGGCCCGCCGCAGGATCGCCTCGTCGATGCCGAGACGATCGGCGACCGAGGCGATCGGCACCGCGTCACTCGGCGCCGCATCGACGGCCGCGACCACCGACGACGGGGCGTCCTCCGGGGCGGACGGATCGGCCCCGCCGTCACAGCCCGCGAGCGAGCCGACGGCGGCGAGCGCGACGCCCGCTCGGATCAGTCGTCGAGCGTGACGGTCCATTGGGCCCGCTCCACCTCGCCGCCGCGAAGGACATCGACGGTGAACTCCCACCGTCCCGGCATGTGCAGCAGCATGCCCTCGGCGAGGAATCTCGCCTCGCCGTCGCCGGGGTCGGTGCGAGTCACGCGAGGCTCGACATTCATCCCGTGTCCGTGATGCGGCATCGTGGCATCGACCAGCACGGAGACATCCTCGGGCACCGGCCCGCCCGATGGACTCCGCACCACGACCTCCACCGAGAATGGATCGAGCGGCGGAATCTCGCCATCGACCGGTCTCCACGAGATCGACCAGGTGCCGTCCGCGGTGTCGCCGCTGGTCCAGGCTGCATCGACGACGGCACTCGCGTCGGCGGCGGTGCCCGACGCATCCGCCACACCATCGGTCGAGGCGCCCTCACCGTCGCCACCGCCGCATCCCACGAGCAGCCCCGCGACGAGCAGCCCGGCGACGCTCGTCCGAACTCGGCGACATCGGCGGCGTCCGTGCATCGATTCGGTCTTCCAACGGTTCATCTGGAGCCCTCCGGAGCGGCGGACGATGGTGGACCGGCCGGCGGCTCGAAGTCCTCCCGCCGCAACCGCACGGTGTCGTGCCCCTGTCCGAGACTGAAGGTGACCCGCCAGTCACCGGTCGCGGGATCGAAGCCCTGCGCCCGATGGTTTCCCTGATCGACGACCGCCACGATGGTTCCACCATCCTTCCACGGCAGCAGCGTGAGCCCGGCCGGACGCCAGAGGGCCCCGTCCCAGGCGCCGGTCTCGCCCGCGGTCGCCACGACCCGGCCGTCGCGATCGAGCGACCGGATCCGATCGGTCGCCCGATCGGAGATCACGATCAGGTCGCCCGCCTCGACCACCCCGAACGGATGAACGATGCCGACCGCGGCGAGGTCCAGTCGCAGATCCTCGCCGCCGTCGGCGCCGAGGCCGATCAGCACCCGATGATCGGCATCGAGCACCAGCCAGCCACCGTCGCGCCGTACCGCGAGCTGGGTCGGCCGCACGCCCGTCGGCAGCGGCACCACCCGTTCGACGCCGAGCGTGCGATCGGTGACGACGATGCCCCCGGCGCCCGCATCGAGCAGGTGCAGTCGGCCGTCGGCCACGACGAGATCCACGGGATCGAGTCGCCGGGCCGCCGTGCCGGTGACGCTCGCGACCCGTTCGGCCAGCTGCTCGAAGGTCCACCCGCGGGCGAAGCGGCCCATGAACGGGTCGTAGATGAGTTCGCCGGCCCGCTCGGGCCGCAGCATCCAGCGGGCGATCCGCCGGTGCCCGGCATCCACGAGCCACACATCGTCGTGCGCGGCGTCCACCCCGGCCGCGATCAGACGACCGAACCCGACCGGTGCATCCCCCCCGTGGCCGAACGCGGTGACATGGATCGGAATGCCGTGACGAAGATCGAAGGCCACCGCGGTCGCGGACTCGGGCTCCCACATCGCGAGAAAGCCGCCGTCCGCGGCGATGTCGGTGCCGAAGTGACTCTCCACGCCCCGCTTGGCCGGAAGCGTCGATCCGGACGGGTCCTCGCCTTCGGGAACCGGACCGAAGATCTGGCAGCGTCGCTCGAACGGCTCGAGCACCACGGCCCGCGTGCCGTCGGCCGACACCGCGACGCCTTCGGGATAGTGGATCCGCCCCTCGCCCTCCCGCGGGATCACCGCGTGCATGCCCCACTGGTCGAGAAACGCGGCATCCTCGGCTCGGTGCACCGAGATCCGATGATTCAGCATGTCGGCGACGAAGAGTCGATCGCCCGCGATCTCGAGATCCACCGGCGTGTTGAAGAGCCCGGGGAACGCGCCGCGATCCCCGATCGCCCGCCGCTCGGTGCCGTCGGGACCGAGTCGCACCAGCCGATGCCGATCGGTGTCCGCGATCCACGCCCCGCCGTCGGGAAGCACCGCGACGCCGCGGGCGCCCGGGTACGCCGCCGTCGAGGTCCAGGTCGGCGCCGACGCCCCGGCCGTCGGCGTCCACGCCACGACCGCACCATCGGCGAGCACCGCCACGACCGCGTCATCCGTCGTCGAGACCGCGACCGCGGACCGATCGGTCAGCGATCGCCACACATCGTCGCCGGCGCCGCGCATCGCGACCCCCTCGTCCCCCGCCACCGCGGTCGCGCCGCTCGGCGAGATCGACACATCGCGCAGAGACGCGATCGGCTCTGCGCCGAGCGGCGGGACGAGTCGCCCTCCTTCGTCCACGAGCACGATCTCGCCACCGGGATCCAGCGCGACGGCGCGGCAGGCGCCGATCGCGTCGATCTGACGCTCGAAGAGACCGAGCCGCGGCGGTTCCGCCACCACGGTTGCGCCGAGGAGTCCGACGAGGAGCCAGGCGGCGGCCGGAGCGCGATTCGTGCGGAGACGGGATGTGAAGATCATGAAACCGGTCCGAGGGTCGAACGGCCGCGGAGCGGCCGGAGGCGGGATCGGTAGAGTACGCCCTCCACATCGTTCCCCGCCACGAATGGACCCCGATGACCGCCCACCACGATGCTGCGCCGACTCTTCTTCGACGCTTCAACCTCGTCGGGCTGCTGCTGCTCGTGCTGCTGGTGCTCGCGCCGCTGGTGGTCGATCTGCATCCGCACGCCCCCGCCACCGAGGCGGCGCTCCAGACCGCGGCCGAGACCGCCGCGGATCCCGACGCCCCGATGCCGACGATCGCCGAGGAGTCGGCGATGGAGGACGCTGCCGAAGCCGACCACGGCGATCATGGCGTTCATGGCGATCATGGCGATCATGGCGTCCCGCCCCTCTGGCAACTGGGCACCATGCCGTTCCTGCTGCTGCTGCTCGCGATCGCGGTCCTCCCGCTGGTGCGGGTCACGATGCACTGGTGGGAAAGCAACACCAGCCGCCTCGCGGTCTCGCTCGGTCTCGCAGGACTCACGCTCGTCTACTACGCCGCGTTCGACTCCCCGACGGCGGCGCTGCTCGCGGTCGAGCACGCGATCCCCGGCGAGTATGTGCCGTTCATCATGCTGCTCTTCTCGCTCTATGTGATCTCGGGCGGCATCTCGATCACCGGCGATCTCCGGGCCACGCCGACCGTGAACACGGCGTTCATCGCAGTCGGCACCGCGATCGCGAGCTTCATCGGCACCACGGGGGCGAGCATGCTGCTCATCCGCCCGCTGCTCGAGACCAACCGCGAGCGGAAGCACCGCGTGCACACCGTGGTGTTCTTCATCTTCCTCGTGAGCAACATCGGCGGCACGCTGCTTCCGATCGGCGACCCGCCGCTCTTCCTCGGCTACCTGCGGGGGGTCCCGTTCACCTGGACGCTGATGCTCTGGAAGGAATGGCTGGTGCTCGCGGGCATCCTGCTCGCGCTCTACTGGATCTGGGACTCGGTGATGGTCCGCCGCGAGACCGTCGAGGACATCCGTCACGACGACGAGGCGCGACGCCCGCTTCGTCTGCGGGGCGTGGTGAATCTGGTGCTGCTCGCGGGCGTGGTGCTCGCGGTGGCGTTCCTGGACCCGTCCAAGCCGATCCCCGGCACCGACTTTCACGCCTTCCCGTTCATGCGCGAACTCGTGATGCTCGGGCTCGCGGGCGCGAGTCTGGCGCTGACCCCCACCGGCCTCCGCGAGGCGAACCGCTTCAACTACCACGCGATCGTCGAGGTCGCGGCGCTCTTCGTCGGCATCTTCATCACGATGCAGGTGCCGCTCGCGGTCCTCAAGGCCAACGGCGCCTCCCTCGGACTCGAGTCGCCCGGCCAGTTCTTCTGGCTCACCGGACTGCTCTCGAGCTTCCTCGACAACGCCCCGACATATCTCGTCTTCTTCCAGACCGCCGAGAGCCTGACCACCACGCCCGGCGACGGCATCCTGACCCTCGCCGGCGGCGAGTTCATCCGGCAGGACCTCCTCGTGGGCATCAGTCTGGGGGCCGTGTTCATGGGGGCGAACACCTACATCGGCAACGGCCCGAACTTCATGGTCAAGTCGATCGCCGAGCAGGGCGGCGTCAGGATGCCGAGCTTCTTCGGCTACATGATCTACAGCCTGCTGGTGCTCGTACCCTGCTTCGTGCTCGTCCACCTGCTGTTCCTCTGATCCGGGCCCCCTTCACCCCCTCTTCCGGGAGACGACCATGTCCCTTCGACGCATCACCGTGGCCCTCGGCGGCTCCGAGTACATGGACGCCGCCATGGCGGAGGCGATCGACATCGCGAAGCGGAACGGCGCCGAACTGGTCGGCCTCGCCGTCATGGACCTCACGCTGGTGGACCCGGTGCAGGCCGCCCCGATCGGCGGCGGCGCGGCGGCCGCGGAACTGCGGGAACAGCGCGAGGAGATGGTCCGCAAGGGCATGCGGGACGCCGTCGCGGAGTTCACCAAGGTGTGCGAGGCGGCGGGCCTGCCGTTTCGAACGATCGAAGCCGACGGGGATGCGCAGGAGGCGATCACGGAGGCGATGAGGCTTTCGGATCTGGGGATCGTCGGGATCCGACACGCCTTCGACTACGGAACCGTCGCCCACGACGACGCGTTCCTCGCCCGCGTGGCCCGGGCCAGCAATCGCCCGATCATCGCGATGACCACGCCCGCCCGCCCCATCCGACGAGTCCTCGTGGCCTACGACGGGTCGCAGGTCTCCGCCGACGCCCTGCGATCGTTCGGCGTCCTCAACGCCTTCGACCCGACGCTCGTCCGCGTGGTCTCCTGCATCGAGGGCGGCGACACGGAGGAGACCGACCGCCGACTCGCCGAGGCCCGCGGCTACCTCGAGCTCCACGGCTACACGGTCGAGACGGTGGCGCTCGACGGCCATCCATCGACCGCGATCCTCGAACACGCCCGCGTCTTCGAGGCCGATGTCGTGATCATGGGCGCCGTCGGTCGCCGAGGACTCTCGAAGCTGCTCGCGGGAGACACGGCTTCGAGCATGCTCGCCACCAGCGACATCCCGCTGTTCCTGCGACGATGACGCCCGCGGTGCGCCGCGGGCGAGAGCCCCCCGAAAACGAGGGAGCGCCATCGGGAAGACGCCGAATCTCGACTCTCTACTTTCTACTTTCTACTCTCTACTCTCTACTCTCTACTCTCTACTTTCCACTCTCTACTCTCTACTCTCTACTCCTCGCTTCATCATGCCATAGATGATGCCCTGGACGACGACTGACTCGCCGATGAGTCGGCCCGCCCCCGCGGCCGCCTGCGAGAGGCTCTTGAACTCCTCGGCGGCGACCTGCGCCTCGAAGTCCTCGAGCGCGTTCTCGATCGAGAGCAGCATCGACGCGACCACCGACCACTCGTGACGCGTGTTCGGCCAGTACTCCGTGTCGCGGACGAGCTCGATCGGGACGCTCGCCCGCCAGCCGTCGTCGGTCTCGATCATCGCCACGAAACCGCCGAGGGCCGGTTCGTCGTCCCAGAGGATCGCGGCGGTGCCGTCACCGAGGTCGAGAATCTCGAGCTTCGACTCCTGCTCGTCGAGCCAGCCGAACGGATCGGAGAGGATCTGCCCGACGATGTCGGTCCAGTCGCCGCCCCCGGCGTCCTCGACCATCGCCACCGCGTCGTCGAGCGACTCGATGGCCTCGCCGGGGAAGCGGGCCTGCAGCGCCTCGCCGACCCTCCAGAGCCGACCGAGCAGTTCGGCGAGCTTGCCCTTGACCTCGGCGATGGCGCTCGCCTCGGTGACACCGTCGTCGTAGGTGATGTCGCGGGCGTCGAGGTGGATGAGCTCGGGGAGCCGATCGGCGTCACCGTTCTCGACCATGAGTCTGGCGCTGTCCACCACGGCCTCGGGCGTGCCCGTGTCGTAGGGGAGATCGCTGCCGCCGCAGCCCCCGAGGATCGTCGTCGCCACGACCGCGACGCTCGCGAGCCCGCGGCCCGCGGTCGATCGTCGTCTCTGGATCCTGATGGACATCGCGGGTTTCCGGGAGTTCAGGGGAGGGAGCGGCACGGACGGGTCGGCTTCGCCCCCTATCATGACCGGATGCGGATCACCGTCAACGGCGAGACCCGGGAGATGGGCGACGACCTCACGGTCGAGACCCTGCTGGATGCCCTCGAACTTCGGGGGAAGCCCTGTGCGGTCGAGGTCAATCGCACCGTCGTCCCCCGCCGCGAACACGCCGAACGCCCGCTCGCAGACGGCGACGCCGTCGAGATCGTCACCCTCGTGGGTGGCGGCTGATCCTCGCCGCCCCCG
>JAUIHC010000137.1 GCA_030432455.1 Phycisphaerae bacterium
GCCCGCGAGACGACGACCCGCATCGACGATCTCCTCGACGGCATCCTCCACCAGCGGGTCCGCGGACCGACCCCGCAGCAGCTGGGCCCGTCCCGAGATCACGGTGAGCGGATTGTTCATCTCATGGGCCGCCCCGGCCGCGATCTCCGCCACCGCCGACTCCGCATCGCGGCGGGCCTCCGCACGGGCCCGATCCGCATCGTCGGCCCGGTGGGCCGAGGCGGCGTCGGCTTCCCGCTGCAGTTCCTCGATCCTCCGGGCCGCGGCGAGCACGGACCGCCATGCCGACACCACACCGGGCCCGACATCGATCGCGGGGGTGGCGCCCACCAGAAGCTCGTCGTCCTCGTCCCCGAACACCACGATCTCGTCGGCCGCGGATTCCTTCGACATGTCGCCGCCGAGACGAGCGCGAATCCAGGCCCGCGGATCGATCTCCGTCAGCGGCGTCGCGGCGTCCTCGAGGGCCCCGCACCATCCGACACCGGCGCGCCATGCCATCGCGACCCGAGCCTCGGGCGCGAGGCGCACGACATCGTCCACGATCGCGGCGCGGACCGCCGCGGTTCCCGCCGCGGCATCGGTCGCGTCAAGGAATCGCTTCGCCCCATCGTCCTCGTGCCGCGAACGATCCTCCCGAGCGACCACGCACCGCCGTCGCATCCGATCGAGCTCGGCGTTGGCCTCCGCGAGCGTCCTGACCAGAAGCGTCTCCGATGGCTCGCGGTCGAGTCCGAGGAGTTCCGCACTCCGTCCGGCCAGGTCGATCGCGTCCGGCAGCACCGCGTCGAGGGCGTCGGGCTCGAGACCAAGCAGCGTCTCGAGCTCGCGCGCCGCGGCCTCGGTGGGGCGACGACCGATGGTGCCCAGTCCATGGCGACGGGTCACGACGTCCGCGAGCGCCACCAGTCGCTCCAGCGGGCCGGCCGAGTCACGGTGGACCGAATCGTCATGGCCCGAAGGGCCGATCGTTCGCCGAAGACCCGCGGGCAGCCCCCAGCGGGCCGCCACCCGGCGTCCGGCGATCGGTCCGTCGAGTCCGATCACCCGACGCAACGTCGCATCGAAATCGGTGTCACCGAGCGTGGCCGACTCGGCGATGCGGTCGAGCGCCTCCGGGATCGCGGCATGCAGGGCGAGATGACCGAGGTCGTGAAGCAGCCCCGCGAGGAAGGCGGTCGCGGGCTCGATGCCGTCGAGCGCGGGAAGGCGATCGGCGGCCAGTCGCGCAAGCGATGCCACGGTGACGGCTCGGCGCCGCAACCGCACCCCGAGGTCCCGACCCCGCGCCTCGCCCAGCAGGCCGGTCAGCTCGACCGAGAGCGCCGCGGACCGGAGTTCATCGAAGCCCAGCAGCACCACCGCCCGTTCGATCGAATCGACCTCGACCGACAGTCCGCGATGACAGCGACGACACAGCGACAGCACCCGCGCCGCCATCGCCGGATCCTGCGAGACGATGCCGACCACGTCCCGCACCGCGGTCTCGGTCGACTGGGTCGCCTGGAGGAGGCGGACCGCCACCACGCTTGGCGTGGGGAGCCGTTCGATGCGGGCGATCACCGCCTGCGCACGATCCTCGAGTGATGCGTCCCGCACCCGAGCGACCTCAGCCGTCCACCAGGGCGTCGATGCGGGCGATGAGTTCCGCCACATCGAAGGGCTTGGCGAGGAAGTCGTCGGCACCCGACTCCAGCAGATCGTCGATCTCGTCCTGACGCACCACGCCCGACATGATGATGATGCGGGTGTCCGCGAGTTCCGGATCGGTCTTGAGCCGCTCGCACACGACGTTTCCGTTGACATCCGGGAGCATGTAGTCGAGCAGCACGACGTTGGGCCGGAACTCCCGGGTCGCCATCCCCGCGTCGTAGCCGGTGGCGGCGGTTCGCACGTCGAACCGACCGTCCCGGACGAGCAGTTCCTCGAGCAGCCGCACGATGCCGGGGTCGTCGTCCACCACGAGAACGCGGATCGCCGCCCCGCCCAGCGGATCCGACGGAATCCCGTTCTCCTGCATGAACCGCAGCAGTTCCGCCCGCGGGATTCGACGGAACCGCGAGCCCGGCACACGGAAGCCGGTCAACCGCCCTCGATCGAAGCAGCGGATGATGGTCTGCTGGCTGACCTTGCAGAGCTCCGCCGCCTCGCCGGTCGTGAAGACCTGCTTGGCCGCGAGTTCACGCAGTCGATCCTGCTTCGTGATCTCCATGGCCGCTCCACGCTCCCCTTGCAACGAGACCATCCGCGGTCGTCCACGGAGTCATCGGGCGGGGTGAGGGGCGGCTTCAGCCGGGTCGCACACCCGGACCTTCGGTACGGTTATCGGCGCGGCGTTCGCGCCAGATCCGCACCGCTTCGGGCTCCCGCGGATAGAGCGGCTGGAGTCGCGCGGGATCGTCGTGAACGACGACATCCGCACCACCGGCGAGGGCCGCTCTGCCGAGTCCGAGCGCGGAGAACCGTGGCTCGACGATCGGGACCGAGCCGGGAATCGCCCCCCGGAAGGTCGCGTCGAGGTGCTCATCGGCCAGCACCGCCGACAGCGCCTCGTCGGGCGGCCCCTCCACGATCCCGGGGCGACCCCGGATGGTCCACGCCGACGACGAACTCGATCGCTCGAGCAGCGTGCCCCAGGCCGATCCCGCCTTGGCCGCCGAGAGCACCAGCACCCGGCCGACCACCGAGTCGATCTCGGGCGTCGATCCGGCCGCCACGAGTGCCCCGGGGACCGCGACCACCTGCGCCCCGACCGCCTCCGCGAGGGCCTGGCCGATCGCGACGGAGATCCGCAACCCCGTGAAGCCTCCCGGCCCGACGTCCACCGCGACGGTCCGAAGCGCATCCGCGGCCACCCCGGCGTCGGCCAACGCGGTCGCGAGCGCCGGCGCGACTTCATCCCGATCGCGGCGACCTCCGGCCACCGCAACCTCCGTCCCGCGACCGTCGGAGTCGATCACCGCCACCCCGCCGGATCGCTGCGAGAGTTCGATCGCCAGCACCGGTGCCGCGGGCTGCGATGTCGTCACGCCGTCGCCTCCACCGCCGCCAGCGGCACCGCGGAGAACATCGCCGACTCGATCGTCGGGGCGTCGTCGGCGAGGTCGATCGGCAGCACGGCGCCTCGTTCGTGGTCGGAGTTGAGCAGGATCGTCCGGGGACCGCCGATGGCGATGCCGTTCTCGACGAAGGCATGCCCGAGGCAGAACATCGACACGTTCCACCGCTCGGCGATCAGCTCCATCTGGGCCGCGGTCTGCCCGCGCCCCCACACCATCATCCAGCCGCTTCCGTACAGCGGCTCGTAGTCGGCCGGCTCCAGATCGCGATCGACGATGCCCAGATCGAATCGATCCATCATCGCGGGACCGGGAAGCGAATGGGCGCAGAACACGCCGTGATCGGTGCGGGCCGCGAGCGGCATCGCCCGGACGAAGTCCGCGACCGCCTCCGCCACGCTCGGCGCCTCGTCGCCGAACGCCCAGTCCAGTCCCTCGTCGAACCGTGCGGTCATGCAGCCCCCACCCTTCGAGACGGAGTGTCCGGCCATCTGGGCGAGTTCGTGGTTGGCGAGGATGGCGTGCACGCGGCCGGGGTGATCCACGAGCAGACCGGCGACCTTGACCAGCATCCGGTAGCTGAGATCCACCCCGTTCATGAGACGCTCGCCGTGGATGAGCTCGTGCAGGACGAGATGCGCCTCCGGGTCGCTTCGGATCCCCGAGTACGACACCACCTTCTCGAAGTGCACCGGATTGTCGTGAAGGTCGCCGGTCGCCAGCAGACGCCCGCTCCCCGCGATCGACGCCACGCACCCGCGCCGTCCCGGGGCCCGGAGCATGGCATCCGCCGCGGCATGCAGCAGGTCCGCGACCTCCACGGCATCTCGTTCGTCCACCCGAGTCGCCATGATCAGCCCTCGCTCACCATCGCCGCGATCTCGACCTCACCCGCGCCCGTGGCGGTCTCGATCTCGATCGGGACGTACAGCAGGGGCTCCGCGGGTCCGTTGGGAACGAGTCGGACCACCAGATCGACGGCGTCAGGGCCATCGACCGTCGCGGAGACCAGCGACGCCTCCACTCGTGCATCGGCGGACCGGGCCCCGAGCACCCGCGACCAGTCCGGCTTGTCGATCGCCCCGGCACCTCGCGGGTTGTAGTGCGTGAGTCGGATCGGGACCTCGACCGGCTCGCCGATCCGGAGCCGACCGAGGGTGATGAAGTCGTCCTTTGCGATCCAGCGTCGATCGAAGCGGCTCGCATCGCGTCGGCTGCCGGTGTTCTCGTTGCGAACCCGGCACGCGACCAGCGGACAGTCGTCGCGATCGGTCGAGAAGATCCACCACTTCGGAATCGAGTCGGGGGACATCCCTTCGATCGACCACCGCACCGCATGGGACGATCGCGACGGGCCCTCGGCCCCGGGGCCGACGAACGCCGGAGGTCCACCGTTGGAGGCGATGACCCGGAACGGGCGACCATCGGGAGACGCGAGTCCGATGACGCCCTGATTCACGCCCTTGAGCGCGTCGGCGTAGGCGGGTGTCGGCTGAACCGGGAGCGTCACCATGCCGACGAGCGTCACGATCGCCGGTTGCTCCATCCCCTCGAGCACGATGAAGACCTTGGCATCCTTCTCGCCGGGAACCGTCGGCGCGTCGAGCGATGCCCGAAGCTCCACGCTCGCGCCGGGCTCGATCGAGACACCGGTGAGATCGGTGAGCGTGGTGCAGACGCAGCTCGGGGTCGCCCGGACCACCCGCACCGCCCGGTCACCGCGGTTCGTGATCGTGAACACCGACTCGTTGATCGACCCCGGGTCGACGGCGCCGAAGTCCACCGTCGCCGGCGCGATGCGGAACGGAACGCTCCCCGCCATCACCTCGAGACGGTTGTCATCCTCGGATGTCGTGGGCGCGGAGGGCTCGGCCGGCGCCGCGACCGTCGTGGCGGGCGACGCAGACTCGGCGACCGTGGATCCGCCGCTCGGCGCCGGCACGGACGACTCCGAGTCGGTCGGCCGCTCGCAGGCCGCAAGCACCGCGAGCAGAAGGGCGATCGGACCGGAGACGGCGGCGATCCGACGATCGAAGGGGCGTCGAGTGGTCATGGTCGCAGTGTACGAGTGCACGGCATCAAAGGACGCGAGCCCGACCGGTTCACCGGTCGGGCTCGCGTGATTCATCGTCGAAACGGGCGTCGGATCAGCCCTGACAACCCCAGCCACCGAGCATCAGCCCGAGGTCGCTGGAGTCGGTCTGGCCGTCGCCGTTGAAGTCGGCGAAGCTGTTCGGCACGCCCCACTGGGTGACGAAGATGCCGATGTCGCCGCCGTCCACGCAGCCGTCGCCGTTGAGGTCGTACGGGCTCGGCGGCGGGCCGCAGTCCTCGGGAAGGTCGAGCGGAATGATCTTGTAGATCCGCCCCGAGTTCTGATTGCAGATGTAGATCTCGCCCTTCGCGTCCTCGCCGAAGCTGGTGATCGCGGACTGGGTGCCACCCCCGTTCTGGGCGATGCGAAGCTGCGAGGTCCGGCTGGTCACCTGGAGCGACCCGTTCTTCTGGGGCACCGCCGACCAGAAGTTCGAGGTCACGTAGTCGGCGAAGAAGTAGTGGCCCTGGAAGTCGGGCATCGCGCAGCCGCGATACGCGTATCCACCGGTGATCGAGTAGCCGCCCGAGGAGTTGTGCAGGTACTGGAACTGCGGATCGGTGAGGTTCGCCGCGTTGCAGGAGCACCCGCTCGACGCGGTGTAGCAGCTCTGCCCCTCCATGCAGCGCCAGCCGTAGTTGCGACCGCCGCCGGTGCCCGCGGGCACGAAGTTGACCTCCTCGCGGGCGTTCTGACCGACATCCGCGATCCACAGATCGCCGGTCTCGCGGTCGAACGAACTGCGCCACGGGTTGCGGAGTCCCCACGCCCAGATCTCGGGATCACCGCCGCCGCTCGCGAACGGGTTGTCCGCGGGAATCGCGTAGGGCGTGCCGCCGTCGACGTCGATGCGAAGGATCTTGCCGAGCTGCTGGTTGGTGACATCCTGCGCCCGGTCGCCGGGATCGCCCGCCGCGCCACCGTCGCCGGTGAAGATGTAGAACATGCCGTCGGGGCCGAACGAGATGTAGCCGCCGTTGTGGTTCGAGTACGGCTGGTTGAACGACATGATCGTGAGCGCACCGCTGGTGGTCGCGTGATCGTCGTCCGCGCCCCGCTGGTAGCGGACGACCTGCGTGTCGCCCGAGCCGCTCACCGACGTGTAGTAGACGTAGAAGTAGCCGTTGTTCTGATAGTCGGGGTGGAACGCCAGCCCGAGCAGTCCCTGTTCGGAGCTCGTGCTGGTACCGCCGGTGACCAGCGGATCGATGTCGAGGAACCAGTCGCTGTTGAGCGAGCCGGTCTCGAGGTTGAAGATCCGGATGCGTCCCTGCTTCTCGATGATGAAGAGCCGGGACTCGTCCCCGGGGGCATGGGTGACGAAGATCGGACGCACGAGACCGGTGGTGACCACTCGGGTTCCGATCGAGGACTGGGCCTGGGCGAGACCGGGGCTGGCAAGCACCGCGGCGGTGGCGGCGATCGCGAATCGACGACGGATGGACATCGGAATGGGTCCGCTCTGGAGGTGACGGGAGACGAGGGTCCTTCCGAGTCGGACGGACCGATGTTCAAGACAAGACGAGGACGACCGGTCTCCGGTTCCGGAAACCGCCTCGCGAGATCGGATTCGAGCCCGATGGACCCGGGTTTCGATCCGGACAAGGGTAGCACCCGGACCAGCACAGGCCGAACGGAAACCGCCGATCCACGACGGAGGAACGGCGGACCACCCTCCACCAGACCGCGAGGTCAGTCGGTCCCGCGTCCGATCGTCTCCGCGGCGGTCAGAATCCGAGCCATCGTGCCCCGATAACGCTCGACCGCCCGATCGAGGGCGTCCTGATCACGATCGCGAATCGCCTCGGCGACCAGGGGCAGCACCACCGCCCCGTACCCGCTGTCCCGATCGCTCGCCGCGAAGGTGTTGGCGAACCACGGCCGACCGGGGAGGCCTTCACCGTCGAGCCAGATCCGCTCGAATGCGAGCACCTGTTCGGTCGTCCGGGCGACGGACTCCGGGTCGCCCGCGGCCTCGATGGACGCGATCCGATCGCGGGCGGCGAGGCAGGCGGCCCTCGCCGTCGCCACCGCCGATCGGAGGGTCGTCGTGTCGAAGGTGAGGCCCGCCTCCTCCGCCATCCCCTCGTAGCGATCCAGACGAGCGGGAAGCCCGGAGACGGTTGCGGCGGGGTCGAGCGGCGGAACCGGATCGTCCGCGAGCGACGCAGCCAGCGCCGAGGTCAACCGGGCGAGCATCAGCGCCCCGTCGTAGTCCTCGCCGACGGTCGAGCGGTACCACGCGAGCGTGTCGTAGTTCGAGTGGTACGACGTCCCGCGACTGCCGCCCGCGTGCAGGGACACGCACGGCACGCCCGCGTGGCAGACGAATCCGACATGGTCGCTGCCTCCACCGAGATCGCCGCAGGCGGCCGG
>JAUIHC010000138.1 GCA_030432455.1 Phycisphaerae bacterium
TCGTGCGGACGGTCGGGTTGTCCACCTGGAAGTACGAGAGATGACGGACGCCGCGACGCCGGGCGTGCTCGAGCGCGCCGCTGCGGTGCAAGGCGCGGAGCGATCCGCCGTGTCCGTCGGGGCTCACTGCGACGACGCCCGGGGCCTCGAGCATGAGTCGTCCGTCGTCATCGACCGCGGGCATCACGCCCTGCGGAAACATCAGGATCGACTCGGGACGGCGCCCGAACCAGTTGTTGTCCTTGAAGAACGCGCGGGTGTCCGCATCGTTCAGCGGGCTGGTCATGATGTACCACGGCGTCTCGACGCCGTAGGTCGCGTCGATCGCCGAGAGCTGCTCGGCGAAGACCCGGAAGAGCGGCTTGCCGGTGATGGGGGTCGCGGGGAAGGTGCCCTTGGGGCCGTTCCAGCCGAGTCGCGTGCCCTGTCCGCCCGCGACCGTGAAGGCCGCCACGCCGCCCGCGCGGATCAGCGCCTCGCCCTCGGCGCGGTAGCGGTCGGCATCCTCGGGATGGCGGGGCACGACCGGGGCGGGTTCGATCGACCCGGGGGTCGCGGCCACCTCGTGTCCGCCCGCGAGGGAGGCCACTTCGGCGAGATCGATCGACTCGATCTGGGCGATGAAGGCGTCGAGTCCGGCCTCGCTCACGCGATCGAGCCCCTCGACGAGCTGTTCCTGACCGTGCCGGCGCAGCAGTGCGACCGCCGCGTCGAGGCGTTCCGTGATGGTCCCCCCGGGGATCGTCCCGTCCGGCATGCTGGCTCCCGCGAGATCTGGTGTCGGGTGTGGCTCGGCGACCGGCGTTCAGCCGCCGTGCTCGTCATCGTCCGGCGAGAGCGGCTGCGTCCAACCTTCGACGTCGTGACGCACGATCTTGCCCGTCTCGAGATAGATGACCTGCTCGCAGACGTTCGTGCAGTGGTCGGCGATCCGCTCCAGCGACTTCGTCACCGCGAGCACGCGGAACGCGCCGTCCACCGGGAGCTCCCCCTGGGCCACGCGGTGCTGGGTGTTGAGCATGATCTCGGCCCGGAACCGGTCCACCGTGTCGTCGAAGTCGAGCACGCGGCGGGCGAGCACCGGATCGCCCTTGGCGAGGGCGCGGTTGGTGTCTCGCAGCATGCCGAGGACGCTGTTGGCCATGACTCGGAATGTCGGAGGGAGGTTCGAGCCCTGACGGCGGGGGTCGAGGGTGGCCTCGGCGATGGTGTTCGCGTCGTCCCCGATCCGCTCGAACTCGTTGTTGACCTTGACGATGGTGAGCACCGACCGGATCGCGTACTCGTTGGACTGGCCCATGCCGAGCAGCGGAATCGACCGCCGCTCGATCTCGACGTCCACCCGATCGACCTCCTGCTCGATCATCACGACCTGTCTGGCCAGATCGATGTCGTGGTCGAAGTACGCGTCCACCGCCCGGGTGGCCTGGTCGAGAACGCGGTCACCTTGCGCCACGATGTCCTCGCGGAGCCGGTCGAGCAGCGTCTGGAAGTCGGAGTCGGTCACGGGGCGTGCCGGGCGGAGGCGGGACGGAAGTCGATCGCGCGGAGTATACGACCGCGGTTCCGGAGCGGGGTGGCCCGGGGCCGAAGTCTCCGGCTCCGGGTAGCATCGGGCGATGATCGAACTGGGCGTGAACATCGACCACGTCGCCACGGTCCGTCAGGCCCGGCGGACCTGGGAACCCGACCCTGTCTGGGCGGCGGTCGAGGCGCAACTCGGTGGCGCCGACGGGATCACCATCCATCTCCGCGAGGATCGTCGTCACATCCAGGACGACGACCTGCGGCGGTTGAAGGAGCTCGTCCAGATCAAGTTGAACCTCGAGATGGCCGCGACCGACGAGATGGTCGAGATCGCGATCGCCACCCGTCCCCAGATCGTGATGCTGGTGCCCGAGGGGCGGCACGAGGTCACCACCGAGGGCGGCCTCGACGTCGCCGCCGGAGCGGCGAGGTTGCGCGGCATCGTCGCGAGGCTCCGCGATCACGGCATCCCGACCTCGGCGTTCATCGACCCCGATCCCCGACAGGTCGAGGCGGCGGCGGCGTGCGGCTTCGCGGTCTGCGAGGTCCACACCGGTCCCTACGCCCACGCCTTCCACGACCACGGCCGCGATCCCGAGTCGCCGGAAGTCGTCACCGCGATCGACGCCGTCGGGTCGGCGGGGCGGTCGATCGTCTCCGCGGGCATGCGATTCAACGCGGGCCACGCCCTCAACTACTTCAATGTCCAGCCGATCGCCGCGCTGCCCGGCGTGCGCGAACTCCACATCGGTCATGCGATCGTGAGCCGCTCGATCTTCACCGGCATCCGCGAGGCGGTCCGGGAGATGAAGCGGCTCATGCGCGAGGCGGCCACCGGATCCGGCGAGACCAGTTCATGAGCGACCTCCACCACGACCGCTACGAACCGACGGCGCTGCCGTACCGCATGGCGGTGCTGTGCTACCTGTGGACCGAGGACGACCGGCTGCTCATGCTCCATCGTCGGAAGTACCCCAATCCCGATCGCTACTCGCCGATCGGCGGGAAGATGGAGATCTCGCACGGCGAGACGCCGCACGAGTGCGCGAAGCGGGAGATCCTCGAGGAGGCGGGCATCGAGATCGGAGACGAGCACATCCGCATGACCGCACTGGTCGCCGAGAAGGCGTATCAGAACGAGATGCACTGGATGCTGTTCTGCTTCGAGGTGACCCGTCGCATCGACCCGGCGGAACTGCCGCGGACCGAGTTCGACGAGGGCACGCTCGAGTGGGTGCCGGTCGAGGAGGTCGAGAACCTCAACCTGCCCGAGACCGACCGTCACATCCTCTGGCCGCTGCTGAAGCCGCGTCGCCACCGACCGGGCTTCATCATGGTCGAGATCGACTGCGGGGGCGACGAGCTGGTCTGGAAGATCGTCGAGGAGCATTCGGTTTGAGCGCTTGGAATGGCCCTTCGGGCCACACCTCGCTTTCGTGGTCTCGGTCGGCGCAGCGTGGCTTCTCGCTTTGCTCGAAGCGACGGCTGCGCAGGCCTGTTCGGGCGCTGAGGTTCCAGACGATGAACGGCCAACACGATTCCGCTCCCCCGCGTGCGGGGGAGCTCCGCCGAAGGCGGTGAGGGGGGCTGCGTGGCCGCGCGTCGTCCCCGTGGTCGTGGTCGACCGACCAACGACGCTACCCCCAGTCTCCGTGGCCCTCTGTGCCCTCTGTGACTCTGTGACTCTGTGGTCAACCTCCCCGGAGTCCGACTCAAAGTCCGGCAGCGCGGCCGGCCTCGTCGGCAATCGCGTTCACCGCGTCCAGGGTCGGTGCCTCGGCGATCAGGCGGATGATCGGCTCCGTGTTGCTGGGTCGGACGTGCACCCAGGCGTCGTCGATGTCGATCCGCACGCCGTCCGCGTCGTCGATGCGACCACTCGGCCAGTGACCGCGGACCCTCTCGAGGATCGCGGGTACGGCCGCGGCGCCGCCGACCGCGGAGAGATCCCACTTCCGCTTGATCATCGCGTACCTCGGCAGGCCATCGACGATCTCCGAGAGCGGGCGGCCGTCGGTGGCGAGCAGTTCGAGCACCAGCGCCATCGCCGAGAGCGAGTCGCGGATGAAGCAGACCTCGGGCACGATCACGCCCCCGTTTCCTTCGCCGCCGATCGCACCGCCGCTCGCGCGGATGCCCTGGACGACGTTCGCCTCGCCGACCGCGGTGCGGACCACGCTCGCGCCGTCGAAGGTCGCGCAGACGTCGTCGATCATGCGGCTGGTGGAGAGATTCGCGGCGACCGGTCCGCCGCCTCGTCGCTGCATCATGCGGAGGGCGGCGAGGACCAGCGTGTACTCCTCGCCGATGTAGCGGCCCCGTTCGTCCACGATCGCCAGTCGGTCGGCATCTGGATCCTGCGCGAAGCCGACCACGGCCCCCGCGTCGTCGCGGGTGGCGGCGGCGAGTTCACCGAGATTCGCCTCGGTGGGCTCGGGGGTGTGCGGGAAGATGCCGAGCGGCTCGCCGTGGAGGTGGTTCAGGTTGCAACCGAGGGCGTCGAGCAGACCGCGGCCGGCGGCACAGCCCGAGGCGGCCACGGAGTCGAGCACCACGCGGTAGCCCTTCGCGCGGATCGCATCGACATCGACCAGACGCAGGACCTTGGCGATGTGTCGCTCGGCGGCGTCGTCGCGGTGGTCGACGCGACCGCAGGCGGCGCCCTCGACCCAGTCGATGCGGTTCTCGCGGAAGCGATCGATGATGCGGTTCGCGATCGGGGCGGGCGGGGCGAGGCCGTCCGAGTCGAGGCACTTGATGCCGTTCCACTCGATGGGGTTGTGGCTGGCGGTGACGTTGATGCCGCCGTCGCAGCCGAGCTCTCCGATCATGACGCCGACGGTGGGGGTGGTGGTGATGCCGAGGGCGGTGACCTCGCAGCCGACGCCCGCGAGCCCGGCGATCGCGGCCGACGAGAGAGCGCCGCCCGAGCGGCGACCGTCGAAGCCGACCACGAGCCGGGGGGGACGGTCGGTGATGGTCTCCCGGAGCATCGATCCGAACGCACCGGCGTAGCGGGCGACGGTCTCGGGGGTCATCGAGGCGCCGACAATGCCGCGGGCGCCGGAGATCGAGAGCATGAGCGGGGCATCGGACACGACGGGCACTCCGAAAATGGGGACAGGCGACATTTTTCCACGCACCCGAGGCGGGGAAAGCCCTCGACATCGGCCTTCCAGATGCCGTGGGGCGTGATCAGCAGGGGGACCGGGAGTGGACAGCACTGGAAATGGTCGCCTGTCCCCCTTTTTTCCCCTTCATGCGGAATCGGCCTTCCAGATGCCGTGGGGCGTGATCAGCAGGGGGCCGGGCGTGGACAGGACCGGAAATTCTCGCCTGTCCCCCTTTTCGGCTTGGGGCCGGGGGGGTCGGTAGTATCAGCGGCATGTTCGAACTCGAGGTTGGTACCCGGTTCTCGGCGGCGCATGCCGTCTCGGTCGGCGGCGTGATGGAGGAGCTCCACGGCCACGACTGGGGCGTCCGCGTGCTGATCCGCGGCCCCCGGCTCGACCACGAGGACCTCCTCGTGGACTTCCACCTCGTCGAGAAGGCCCTGGAGGCGGCCGTCGCGCCGTATCGGGGCCGGACGATGAACGGCACGCCGCCCTTCGACCGTTGCCACCCGACCGCCGAGCGGCTGGCGGAGCATGTCGCACGCACGCTGGCCCCCGCGATCCCCGAAGGCTGCACCCTCGCCGCGGTGAGCGTCGAGGAAGCCCCTGGCTGCATCGCCCGCTATCTCCCCGGCCCCTGACGCCCCTCGCCACCCCCGATTCTCTTCTCTCCAGTCTCCCTTCTCCGTTCTCCATCCTCTCACTCCCCCTCCCCCTCCCCCCATGTCCGACCCCGTCGTCACCACCGAAGCCACGATCTCCCGCACGCGGACCGAGTCGGTCGATCCCGGGCCGATCGGGTACGACGACGCGGCCCGCTTCCTCAATCGCGACATCCAGTGGCTGGAGTTCAACCGCCGGGTGCTCTTCCAGGCGATCGATCCTCGCAACCCGCTCCTCGAACGGGTGCGGTTCCTCGCGATCACCGCGAGCAACCTCGACGAGTTCTTCATGAAGCGGATCGGCGGACTCAAGCGCCGCAAGGCGATGGGGCTCGGCGGCCAGGCCTGGGAACCGCTCTCTCCCGATCGACAACTCGCCGAACTTCGCGGCGTGGTGCTGGAGCTCGTCGATCTCCAGCGACGCTGCTTCCGCGACGACGTGCTTCCGCAGCTCACCGAGCAGGGGATCGAACTTCTCTCGTGGGATCGCCTCACCACCGAGGAGCGTGTCCAGGCCGAGGCGTGGTACCGGGCGAACGTCTTCCCGATCCTCACTCCGCTCGCGGTCGATCCGGGTCACCGCTTTCCGTTCATCTCGAATCTGAGCGTCTCCATCGGCGTCATGCTGCGGCGGGCGGGGGAGACCGAGGAGCTCTTCGCCCGCGTCAAGGTGCCCGAGGTGCCGACGCGGTTGTACGACCTCGGTGACGGACGCCGCTTCGTCCCGGTGCAGGAGATCATCGAGCACAACCTCGACGACCTCTTCCCCGGCATGGAGATCATGCGGATCATGCCGTTCCGCGTCACGCGCAACGCGGACATCGAGCAGGACAGCGAGGACGCCGAGGACCTGCTCGAGCACATCCAGCAGCAGCTTCGCGAGCGGCGTTTCGCCCGAAGCGTGCGGCTCGAGGTCGGCCCCGACCCCGACGCCCGGATGCTGCGGCTGGTGCTCGACGAGCTCGATCTCGAGGAGGACGATGTCTACGAGACCGATCGTCTGCTCGACTACGGCATCCTGAACGGTGTCGCCGACATCGACCAGCCCGACCTGCGCTTCGACTCGTGGCGTCCGCTGGTGCCGCGCGCCCTCGACGGCGACGAGGACGCCGACATCCTCGCCGCCACCCGCAACGGCGACCTGCTGGTGCACATGCCGTACGAGTCGTTCGACGCGACCGTCGAGCGATTCGTCGAGCAGGCCGCCGCCGACCCCAAGGTGCTCTGCATCAAGCAGACGCTCTACCGCACCTCGGGCGACAGTCCGTTCATTCCGGCCCTCATCAAGGCCGCCGAGAGCGGGAAGCAGGTCGCGGTGCTGGTCGAGCTGCGGGCCCGCTTCGACGAGGCCCGCAACATCACCTGGGCCCGCAAGCTCGAGGACGCGGGCGTGCATGTCGCCTACGGCGTGGTCGGACTCAAGACGCACACCAAGACGGTGCTCGTGGTCCGTCAGGAACCCTCCGGCATCCGCTGCTACGCGTATGTCGGCACCGGCAACTTCAACTCCAAGACCGCCAAGCTCTACGAGGACCTCGGCCTCTTCACCTGCGATCCCGCGATCACCGAGGACCTCGTCGCGCTCTTCAACTACATGACCGGTCGCAGCCGGCAGCGCGAGTACAACAAGCTCCTGGTGGCGCCGACCACCATGAAGAGCGCGTTCCTCGAACTCATCGACCGCGAGATCCTGCTGGCGGGGGCCGGCAAGCCCGCCCGGATCATCTGCAAGATGAACCAGCTGGAGGACCGCGAGGTGACCGACGCCCTCTACCGCGCGTCGCAGGCTGGGGTGACGGTGGACTGCCTCGTCCGCGGCTTCTGCTGCCTGCGGGCCGGCGTGCCCGGCCTCAGCGAGCACATCCGGGTGACCTCGATCATCGGGCGGTTCCTCGAGCACAGCCGGATCTTCTGGTTCTCCGGCGGCCGCGAGGATCCGCTCGACGGTGACTTCTTCATCGGAAGCGCCGACTGGATGTACCGCAACCTCCACAACCGCGTCGAGGCGACCACTCCGGTCGAGACCCGCGGTCTCCGCGAGCGGCTCTGGGAGATCCTGCAGATCGAGCTCAACGATCACCGGCAGGCGTGGGACATGCGGCCCGACGGCACCTACGCCCTCCGCGACGCGAGCGGACTCGACGCGGAAGACCCGCGGCTCGAAGGCACCCACGCCACGCTCATGCGCCTCACCCGCGAGCGTGTCGAGGCGTAGGGCGGG
>JAUIHC010000139.1 GCA_030432455.1 Phycisphaerae bacterium
TCGAGACCGGGGAGGTGGATCGCCGCATCGAACTCGATCACGGCGGCATCACATCGATGCTCGGTCTCTCGGACGGCCGGATCCTCTGCGGCACGATGCGGGGGCCGCTGCTCGAGATGACCGATGCCATCGACGACAGTCGGGTGGTCCGGAACTTCGGGCGGATGATTCCGCGGATCCGTGCCGACTCGACCGAGACGCGGCTGGCGGTCTGCACCACCGGCGACCTGGTCGAAGTGGTCGATCCGGACGACTACGGAACGGTCGCGATCTTCGACGATCACGATGCCGATGTCTGGGACGCCCGCTTCGATGAGATGGGCGGTCGACTGGTGACCGCCTGCAACGACGAGTCGATCCGGGTCTTCGATCTGGAGACCGGGGACCTGATCCAGCAGCTGTCGGGCCCGTACGACTTCGTCTGGTCGCTGGCGCTCGAGGCGGACGGTCGTTACGCCTGGTTCGGCAGCAAGGATGGGGCGGTGCGACGACGGTCGGTGTTGGAGGCGACGCCGGTGGTGCCCGGCGGGGAGGTCGCGGAGGCGGTGGCCTGGTCGCCGGCGGGGGATCGGATCGCGTTCCGCACCGATCGAGGCGTCCACCTGCTCGACGTCGAAACGCGGCGGTGGCTGGCGTCGGTCGAGCATCCGTCCGGCCGGCCGACCGTCAACGCCATGTCGGGCACGATGGTCTGGAACGCCCGCGGCATCTGGTGCGGTGGAGGCGAGGATGCCGGCGCGGGTTCCGGCGGACTCCGGTGGTTCTCACCGGACCTGAGCGCGAGCCGTCAGGTGATGACCGGGATCAGCGTGACCGCCATGCACGCCCATCCGGACGGAGGCATCGTTGCGGCGGTCGTACGGGACGGCCGTCCGGAGGTGGTCCGGATCGATCCGGACGGTCGCGTGGTGGCCTCGGCGTCGCTGGAGAGGACGGTCTCCGAGATCGAACCGCATCCTCTGACCGGTGGGTGGCACGCGCTGCACTACGGGCGGGGGTCGAACTCGGAGGTGCTCGACCGCGACACGCTCGAACGGGTCGGAGACATGGCAGCGTGGGCGATCGGGGCGAGCTTCGACTTCGCTTTCGCTCCCGGAGCGGTGAGAGTCGCGGTCGGCGGCCGCGAGACGCCCGGCAACGTGCTGGTCTTCGATCCCCGCGACGCCCCGACATCGGGCGGGCGGACCGCGGAGGTCCGGCGGATCGGTCACACCGGCGACGCGACATTCGTCTCGTTTCTCGACGAGGGCCGTCGGCTGGTGACCGGCGGCGACGATGGCCGGGTGATCCTGAGTCGGCCCGACGATTCGGAGCCGATCCTCACGATGTTCGATTCCCGGCGGGCGATCCGCGGCCTCGACGTCTCCCCCGACGGTCGAGCGCTGGTCGCGACCGACGGCCACGCGGTCTTTCTGGCTCTTGCGGGGGGCTCTCGAGGGGGCGTCCGCGGCGGCGGCCGAGTGAGCAGGTGAGCAGGGATCGGCGTCCGGTCAGCTCAGCCGATCGAGGCCGTCGGCGAGATCGCGGGCCAGATGTTCGGGATGCTCGAGTCCGACCGAGATCCGCAGCAGCGTGCCGGTCTCCTCGAAGGGCGCCGCGGTGCGTTCGCTGAGCGGATGCTGCGGGATGATCAGGCTCTCGAAGCCGCCCCACGAGTAGCCCATCTCGAAGAGGCGCATGCCTTCGAGCATGCGGGCGAGGGCGTCCCGCTCGACCTCGTGCAGGAGCACGCCGAAGGTGCCGCAGGCATGGTCGAAGTCGCGTCGGAAGATCGCGTGCCCCGGATCCTCGGGCAGGGCCGGATGCAGCACCCGCTTCACTTCGGGCCGCGTCTGCAGCCAGCGGGCGAGCTGGAGTCCGCTCCGCTCCTGCGACTCGAGCCGCACGCCGAGGGTCCGCATTCCGCGGAGCGCGAGCCACGCGTCGTCGGGGCTGGCGCCGTGTCCGAGATCCATGGCCGTGAACTTCACCTTGTCCCAGATCGCGCGGGTGCGGGCGGTCAGGCCGCCGAGCATGACGTCGGAGTGGCCGGCGACATACTTGGTGAGCGCATGCACCACGACGTCCACGCCGTGCTCGATCGGCCGGAAGCCGAGGGGGGTGGCCCAGGTGTTGTCGATCGCGGTGGCGATGCCGCGCTCGCGGCACGCCGCGGTGATCGCGGGCACGTCCTGCATCTCGAAGGTGACGCTTCCGGGCGATTCCATGAACACCAGCCGCGTGTTCTCCCGGAACAGGGTCTCGATGCCGGGGCGACCGTCCTGTCCGACCCGCGGGTCGTAGTAGCTCGTCTCCACGCCGTACCGCTTCAGCAGCCCGTCGCAGAGGATCCGGCTCGGGCCGTAGCACGAGTCCACCATGAGCAGGTGGTCGCCGTGCGAGAGGAACGCCATGAGCGCGACCCCGACCGCGGCGAGGCCGCTGCCGACGAGCACCGCGCCCTCCGCGCCGTCGAGCGAGGCGAGTGCACCCGCCAGCGCCCGTTCGGTCGGGGTGTCGAGCAGCCCGTAGGTGTACGGACCGTCCTTGAGATCGACCTTGAGCGAGCGGTCGAACTCATCGAGCGTGCGGAAGGTGACCGTCGAGCCGCGGACGACCGACGGATTCACGAAGCCTCGCTCAGGACGGCCGAGCCGGGTCAGTCCGGTGCGGATCGCGGCCGAGCGTTCACGCCGGGTGTGCTCGATCCCCTCGGACCAGTCGCCGGGTTCGCTCACGAGAGAAGCGACTCGGGGTTCTCGAGCAGGGTCTTCACCGTGTTCAGGTAGCGGGCGCCCTCGGCGCCGTCCACGACGCGGTGGTCGCACGACAGGCTCAGCGGCAGGGCGAGTCCGGCGAAGATCATGCCGTCCTTCGCCATGACCTTCTCGAAGGCGCGGCCCGCCGCGAGGATCGCGACCTCGGGATAGTTGATGATCGGGGTCGCGAACCGGCCGCCGTAGCTGCCGACGTTCGAGATCGTGAAGGTGCCGCCCATGAGCTGCTCCCGCGGAATCGTGCGGTTCTTGCAGCCCTCGGCGATCGACTTCACCGAGTCGGCGAGCTGCACGAGCGAGAGCCGGTCGGCGTTGGCGATGACCGGAACCATGAGGCCGTGATCGGTGTCCACCGCGCAGCCGAGGTTCACGACATCCTTGATCAGGATCTCCTCGCGGGCGTCGTCCACATTCGCGTTGAGGGCCGGGTGCTTGCGAAGCGCCCGGCAGCAGGCGGTCATGATGAACGGGAGCATCGAGAGCTTCGTGCCGAGGACCTTCGCGTACTCCTTCCGCTTGCGATCGAGGGCGGTGACGTCCACCTCGTCCACCACGGTGAAGTGCACCGCGGTCTTCACGGAGAGGTCGAGGGCCTGGGCGATCTTTCGACGCACGCCGCGGAAGGGGATCCGTTCGCGGATGCCGTCGGCGGAGACCGGGGGAAGGTCGCGGGGCGGGGCGGAGATCGCGGCGGCGGTGGCGACCGCCCGCTCGGTCTCCTCGGTGTTGTGGTGCGTCGCGGGGGTTCCGGCGGCGCCCATGGTCGCAAAGGTGTGCACATCGCTCGCGGTGACGCGGCCGCCGCGACCGGTGCCGGGCACGCGATCGATGTCGATGCCGAACTCCCGGGCGATGCGACGCACCGCGGGGGTTGCGAGCGCCTTGCCGCCGGTGGCAGCGCCGTTGCTGCCCCCGGCCTGATGCTCGGGCGTGCGGGCGAACCGGCTGGAGACTTCGAGCGTGCCGCTCATGGTGCCGACGACGGTGCCCTGATCCTCTTCGCTCGACGAGGCCGGTGCGGTCTCCGCCGCGTCTGCCGCCGCCGGGGCTGGGGCGGGGGCGGGGGCGGGGGCCGCGGCGCCGTCCACCTTGTAGGTCACGAGGATCGAGCCGACGTTGATGATGTCGCCGGCGTTGCCGCGGAGCTCATCGATGACGCCGGTCCACGGACTCGGGACCTCGACCAGCGCCTTGTCGGTCTCCATCTCGGCGATGGTCTGATGCTCCTTCACCGACTCGCCGGGCTGCACCTTCCAGCTGATCAGCTCGGCTTCGTGCACGCCCTCGCCGAGATCGGGAAGGATGAAGTGCGACTTGTCGGCGGGTTGCTTGATGGCGGCCATGGGGGATCGCAGGAAAGTGGAAAGTGGAGAGTGGAGAGGTGGGAGTCCGCGCGACTCAGTAGGCCGCGGTCTCGTCGATGGCCTTCGCAATGCGGTCGGCGTCGGGGAGGTACTCGAGTTCCAGCTTGTAGTACGGCATGATCGTGTCGAAGCCCGCGACCCGCTGCACGGGCGCTTCGAGGTGGAGGAAGCACCGCTCCATGATGCGGGCGGCGATCTCGCCGCCGAAACCGCCGGTCTTGGGCGCCTCGTGGACGATCACGCATCGACCGGTCTTCTTCACGCTCGCCTCGACCGCATCCATGTCGAAGGGATAGAGCGTGCGGAGATCGACGAGCTCGATGCTGCGGCCGCTCTTCTCGATCGCCTGCATGCACTGCACGACGCTGGCGCCCCAGCTGACGATCGTCATCTCCTCGCCTTCGCAGACGGTGCGGGCCTTGCCGATCGGCAGCACGTACTCGTCCTCGGGGACCTCCTCGCGGAAGGCGCGGTAGATCCGCTTCGGCTCGAAGAAGATGCACGGGTCCGGGTCGCGCAGACACGCGATGAGCAGGCCCTTCGCGTCGTAGGGCGAGCTCGGCATGACCACCTTGAGGCCGGGCGTGTGGATGTAGATCGCCTCGGGCGAGTCGCTGTGCAGCTCGGGGGCGTGGATGCCGCCGCCGACCGGGACGCGGATCGTGAGCGGCACGGTCAGACCGCCGCGGGTGCGGGTCCGCATGCGGGCCGCGTGCGAGCAGATCTGGTCGTACGCCGGTCCGAGGAAGCCCTCGAACTGGATCTCCGGCACCGGACGGAGACCGCCCATCGCCAGCCCGATCGCGGTGCCGATGATGCCGCTCTCCGCGAGGGGCGTGTCGACCACGCGGTCCGAGCCGAACCGCTTCTGCAGTCCTTCGGTGACGCGGAAGACGCCGCCGTTGAGGCCGACGTCCTCCCCGAGCAGGATGACGCGGTCATCCTTCTCCATCTCCTGGACGAGGGCGAGGTTGATCGCTTGAACGAGGGTGAGGTTGGCCATGGGATCGAGAGAGTGGAGAGTGGAGAGTGGAAAGTGGAGAGTGGAGAGTGGAGAGTGGCGTCGCGGCGATCAGCCGGTTGCGGTCTCGGGGGACGCGATCTGCGAGGGGTTCTCGCCGATCGAGCTCGTGCGGCGGGTCCGCATCTGGAGTTCGAGGTCGGCGGGCATCTCTGCGAACATCGAGGTGAAGAAGTCGCTCGTGTCCGGCGCCTCGATGCCCTCGGCCCGCTGCACGATCGCCGAGGTCTCGGCCTCGACCTTCTCCGCCAGTGCCGCCTCCTTCGAGTCGTCCCAGATCCCACGGGCCTTCATGTACTCGCGGATCCGGATGATCGGGTCGCGCTGCCGCCAGAGCTCGACCTCCTCCTCGTCGCGGTAGCGGCGGGCGTCGTCGGCGGTGGTGTGGTCGCCGAGGCGGTAGGTCACGCCCTCGATGAAGTACGGGCGACCGTGCTCGCGGGCGTGTGCGGTCGCTTCCTTCATGCAGTGCACGACGGCGAAGATGTCGTTGCCGTCGCACTGCACGGTGTCCATGCCGTACGCGATCGCCCGCTGGGCGACGGTCGGGGCCGAGCACTGGATGCGACCGGGGACCGAGATCGCCCAGTGGTTGTTCTGGCAGAAGAAGATCACCGGGATGTCGAGGTTCGCGGCGAAGTTCATCGCCTCGTGGAAGTCGCCCTCGCTGGTGGCGCCGTCACCGAAGAAGGTGCAGGCGACCCGCTTCTCGCCCCGGTACTTCGACGCCCACGCGAGGCCGGTCGCGTGCAGCATCTGCGTGCCGATCGGCACCGCGATGGGCGTGACGCAGAGGTTCGGATCGATGTGGTTGCCCCGCTCGTCGCCCATCCAGTGCAGGAGGATCTTCTCGGGCGGGAGTCCGCGGTGGAAGAGGCCGCAGTTCTCGCGATAGCAGGTGACCAGCCAGTCGTCCTGGTTCAGGACATACGCGGCGCCGAGCGAGTTGGCCTCCTGGCCCATGTTCTGCGGGTAGGTGCCCATGCGGCCGGACCGCTGGAGCTTGAAGGCGACCTCGTCGAGCTTCCGGCAGAGGGCCATGTCCTCGTACAGACCGACCAGATCGGCGTCGGGGATGAGGTCCTTGCCGAGCGACTCGTCGAACTGACCGTGCTCGTCGAGGATCGAGACCCGCTTGATCTCGGTGCTGAGGGCGGTGGTGATCGGCATGAGAGGAATGATCCGAAGTCGTGGCGATGGGCGGCGCGATGATGGGTCGAGGTGTGGTGGAACGCGGGAGGCGGACCGATGTCGGGGGCCGATCCCGCGGTTCGGGGCCGGTCGAGAGGGCCGAGTTCCGGCCGTTGAAGGGGTCCGCATCGAGACAGGTCGATCCCCGGAGGACCCGACTCCCGGGCCCCGAGTGCCGGAGGTGGGCTCGGCCTTCCGGTGGTCCGACGCGGGTTCGGAGTGTACCAGTCCGACGCGTCGGTTTCCCTCGAGCCGCTCGATGAGCGGGGTCTCTCGCGGGCCATGGGGGTCGGGTGAATCGACCGTTCCGAGCTCGAGACCGGCCACACGGTCGTTGGCGAGTGCCGCGGCACTTCGGCACCGCGGCACTTCGGCACGGGATCTCAGGAGTTGCCCGCCCCCAGCCCGTCCGCGATCGCATCGCCGCCGAGGTACCGGATGGCAGGCGACCACCACTGGTTGAATCTGAGCTCGCCGGTCGGGAGTCGTTCGATGATCCACCGCTGATCGACCTCGGCGACGATCCGTTGGTCTGTCGCCCGAACCGTGGCCGTCCACGACACTGTGGTTTCCACGAGTACCCGCGGGGGCCGGGATGCCAGCGTCGTGATCGTCATCTCCCGCCAGCAGTGTCGCTCCGCGGTCAACGGGCGGTGCAACGCCTGATGGCTCTCCAGATCGAGGAATGCGCCGTCGGGCGCCACGAGACCGCCGGTCGCGAATCGCGCCTGCCACGCCGGGGTATCGCCTGGTGCACCGCTCTGCACGAACGCCCAGAACGACTCGACCAGTGTCCGGATGTCCTCGGCTGAAACAACCGGGTCGGGGGGTGTGCTCATGATGGAGTCCCGAGGATCGGTGTGAGTGGCACGGATCCGAGGGTACCCGTGCGAGGTCGGGGGCCGCCAAGGCACCGGCCTCCGGTTCACGATGGAAGCGTCCGATGAGCACCTCCAGAAGGGAGAAACCCTCGATCCTTGGGGTCCAAAGAGTCCTATAACACTCAGTCCGGTGGTCTTTGGCGGACGAGGCCGGTCTCTGGTCCGGGTCAACTGATTTTTCCAACTTTTCGCGATGGAATGGGTCTCGCCCCTGTTATTGTCCTGAGGTCGGCGAGTCTTCCCGGGCTCCCGGCATGTTCGGATTCGGGTCCTTCCTTCCTGGA
>JAUIHC010000140.1 GCA_030432455.1 Phycisphaerae bacterium
GGATGAGGGGCGGGCGTACTGAGGGGGGGACCGGGGACCGGGGAGTACTGAGGGATTCTGGTCGTCAATGTCGAACTCCCCTTCCGGCCGCCGCTTCTCCGGCCGATGACCTTCAGATCCCGGGGGGCTGTCCGCGGGCGGAGGGTCGGGGTTCGTCACGCCGATCCGATCGCCTGAGCGAGGGTCCGACCATGCCCCAGATCCAGTGCCCATCCCTCAAGCCCCCGGCGTCCGACCCCGCTCAGCGTGGCTCGAGGCCCGATTCGGCGGCCACGAGCACCGCCCGCTCGATCCACCGCGACCTCCTGACGCTCGCCGGGCTGCCCGGGCAGGACCGGATCCGGGCCACCTACCTGAGCCCCCCGGCCCCCGTCGCCGCCGCCGCCTGAGCCTTCGAACGGGCCTCGATCCGTCGGTAAGGACGGCCCGGCATCTTGACGCTGTCGCGGCAGACTGTTCTACTACTCGATTCCCACCGGTTCCGGATACCCCCGGGAGCGGTGGTCGTCCCCACAGCGGGCCCGTCCTCGGACGACCCGTTCGTCTGTTTCTCAGTCACCGGCCGCCTCGCTGCGAAGCGGTCACACCTTGTCGGACGCTCGAATGGCCCGTTACCTCGGCCCGAAGGTCAAGCTCTCCCGTCGCGTCGGTGTCCCGATCGCGGACATCCCGAAGCACACCTCCAAGCGGCAGCTCAACCCGCCGGGCCAGCATGGCTTCCGCGGCCGCCGTCCCAAGGACTACGGCATCCGCAAGGACGAGAAGCAGAAGCTCCGCTATCACTACAACGTGATGGAGAAGCAGTTCCGCCGCTACGTGGACGAGGCGACCCGTCGCCCCGGCAACACCGGCGAGCTTCTCCTTCAGCTTCTCGAGTGCCGACTCGACAACGTCCTTCGTCGCGCGGGTCTCACCCGCACGATCTGGGCCGCCCGCCAGATGGTCGCCCACGGTCACGTGATGGTGAACGGCCAGAAGGTCGATCGCCCGAGCTACGCGATCAAGGTCGGCGACGAGATCACCCTCAAGGGCAAGGTGCACACCCTCGCCCGCGAGAACATGGAATCGCTCGCCGGACACGTCGTGCCGGGCTGGCTCGCGGTCAACCCCGCCGAGCTGACGACCAAGATCGTCGCCCAGCCGACCTCGGATCAGATTCCGTTCGACGTGAACACCAACCTGATCGTCGAGTTCTACCGCTGATTCCGCCCCGCTCGACCCCGGCGACCAAGAGATCGCCTGGGATCGAGTGCCGGCGTTCGACGGTCCTCCGCCACGGGTCGTCGCGATCCACCCCACCCGAGGCCCGCCGGCCTTCACCGGGGGTCGACGCGACGGCCCGTGTCGCTTCCCGGATCTCGTCGATTCACGAACCACCCGTTCTTCCGCTCACCGAGCCAACGCCATGTTCAAGTTCCTGCGCAAGTACGACAAGTGGATCCTTGCGGTCGGCGGCACGCTGCTGATGATCACGTTCCTCGTGCCACAAGCCATCCAGGGACTCTCGCAGTACAGCGCGCAGACCGGCGCCACCTGGGCGACCGTCGGCGCCCCGCCGACGGAGATCTCCCTCGGTGACGCCGATCGCCTTCGACGCCAGGCGAGACTGATCGACTCCCTGGGCGCGGGCAACATGCTCAACCAGCTCGGCGCGGGCAGCGATCCCGCGCACTGGTACCTGCTCCTGCGTGAAGCCGAGGCCGCGGGCCTCGTGGGCGGCTCCTCGAGCGGCTACGCCTTCGCGGAGCAACTGGCCGCCAACTCGGGCGAGGGCGTCACCCCCGAGATGGTGATCGCGACCCTCGGCGGCCAGGCCGGGCTCAGCTACCCCGACACCCTCGACACCCTCGCGGACGTGCAGGGCGTGGCCCGCCTCATGGCGATCGTGACCTCCGCGGGTCGGTTCAGCGACACGCGACTCCGCGGGGCCGCCGCCCGAAAGGGCCTCGGGATCGCCGGAGACATCGTCGTCATCGACGCCCGGACCGACACCACCATTCCCGTGCCGGCGGCCGACGACGCGGCCCTGCAGGCCCAGCTCGACGCCCACGCGAACGAGCTCTCCGGCGAGGGTGACCGCGGCTTCGGCTATCGCATCCCCGACCGCTTCCGCATCGAGTGGATGACGATCTCCAAGGACGCGGTTCGCGCGTCGCTCGAGAACAGCCCCGAACTCGCACCGATCGAACTTCGCAAGGCCTTCCAGCGCGACCCCGCGAAGTTCGGCGCCGGCAGCACGAGCATCTCGGCCGCGGCTCCGTCGTTCGCAGACCATGCCGACAAGGTTCGGGCGACCCTGCTCGACGAGTTGGTGGACGCCCGGATGAAGGAGATCGCGAAGTTCGCCGACGACCGTCTCCAGTTCCCGCGTCGCGGCCTGGAGCGACGCGGGCTTCATCTCGAACTGCCCGCCGACTGGCCGTCGCGTCGAACCTCCCTCCCGACGCTCGCCTCGGAGATCGGTGCGGAGTTCGGCGTCCCGTCCCCGGTTCCCATGACCAGCGGCGACGACTGGATCGAGCCCGAGGCCCTCTCGGATCGCGATCGTTTCGGTGACATCGGCGGCGCGGGCACCGACCTCTTCGGTCGCACCCGCACCCCGCTCACCACGCTCGTGCCGAGCCTCCGCGAGTTCGGCGGAAGCGAGACCATGCCCGTCCAGTCCGGCGTGGCCTTCCCGCCGCTCACCACCGCGGGCGGGGACCTCGTCATCGCCCGCGTGACCGCCGCGGACCCGGCTCACGCTCCCGCGGATCTCGCCGAGGTGCGCGAGCAGGTCGCCTCCGATCTCGACGCCGTCGTTCGCTACCAGACGCTCGTCGAGCGGCTTCCCGAGATCGAGTCCACCGCCCGGTCCGAGGGCATGCGGGCCGTCGCCGATGCCTACGGCGTGCCGCTCGAGTACGCCGCGGACATCCGACAGGCGAACCTCGAGTTCCTCGTGCAGTACGGTCTCTCGCTCTCGACCCCGATCCCCGGGCTCGGTTCCGACGCGGACGCGATCGAAGCCGTGATCGAGCGGGCGATCGCCCTGGACCCCACCACGCCGGTCGCCGACCAGCCCATCGAGTCGAGGGTCTTCGCGATCCCGGTACCCGAGAAGCTGGCGGTCGTGCTCGTCTCGATCGACTCGGTCACCCCGCTCACCTCCGAGACCTGGACCCGGCTCGCCACCAACCCGGCACAACTCCAGCGGGCGATCGCTCAGGATCTCGCGGCGATGGACCCCTTCGAGCTGTTCAGCTTCGACGCCCTGAAGAACCGCCACGCCTTCGAGTTGACCCGAGCGTCCACCCTCGATGACGAGGAGCTGGAGGACGAGGCGTCCGGCGACGAATCGGCTTCCTGAGCGGACCGCCCGGGTTCGCCCCACACCCCTCTTCTCGATCGACCTCGACTCCGGAGCCACCCGTGAGCACCGCCACCGAGCCCCTTCCGAACATCGACTTCGAGCACTTCTCCAAGCTCGACCTGCGGGTCGCCACCGTCACCGCGTGCGAGCCGCACCCCAATGCCGACAAGCTGCTCAAGGTGACCCTCGACGACGGAACGCCCGAGGGCCGTCAGGTGTGCGCCGGCATCAAGGCGTGGTACGAGCCTGCCGAGCTCGTCGGGAAGCAGGTGGTCATCGTCGCCAATCTCGAACCCCGCAAGCTCCGGGGCGAGATCAGCCAGGGCATGATCCTCGCGGCGAGCGACCTCAAGGCCGAACCCGCCGCCGACGCCGAAGGCAAGCCCGGACCGGATGAGCGTGACGTGGTGGTGGTGACCGTCGGCAAGCCGGTCGCCCCGGGGTCCCGCGTGAGCTGACCACCGGCGCTCGCGATCCCCGCACCGGTCGATCACCACATCCGGCACCTCGCCCCGCGGACATCGGTGGCGAAGCGGCCCCTTTTCGGCGACAATCTCCGCCGAACGCCGATCGGCCCCTCCCCTCCCGGCCGTACGACGACCTGCACGCTGTGCATGGCTCCCGTGGTTCGAGCCACAACTGGACGAGACGACCGACCCGCATCCCGCCCCCTGGCGCGGTGCGGTCGGTCGCTTCGGCGACCCGGACGTCGGTGCGACGGGAACCGCACCTCGACGCCCGGAATTCCGGGGGGGGAACCGGAGCGAACGGGACGCTCCGGAGGTCGCGATGTGATTCTCCTCCCATCGCGACCACGTGCCCCCCGGCAGATCCTCGGATCTGCCGGGGGGTCTCCTTGCCACGACCGTGCCGCACGAAAACCGGAAAATCGAACCGGAAAGGTGTCAGACTCCGGCCGCTCGTGCGTACTCGACATGGCCGCGTCGGTCGAGACGGGAACCCTCGACCGAACCAACGCCGCGGCCATTTCCGGGGGAGGGCCGGAGCGAACGGGACTGCTCCGCGCAGTCGACGGGGGCTTTCTCCTCTCCTCGTCGATCAATCGACCCCCGCGATCCTTCCGGGTCGCGGGGGTCGTCCTGTTTTGGTGAATGGAGACTGGAGAAGGGAGACGAGAGACTGGAGAAGGCAAGACAGGAAAGGCGGACGCCATCACGGTGTCCGCGCCCCCCAGTCTCCATGCTCCAGCATCGAGCCTCTCCCGCCTCTACTGCCCAACCGCGGCGGCGTCTCGATCCGAGAGCATGGAGCCGTCGGCCCGTTCGCGGACGGTGCCGTCCCGCTTGCGGCTGCGTTCGCAGCGAGGCTCGGCCCGCAGGTCCTCGATCTCGACCTCGCCGAGCGTCTTCACGAACTTCGCCCGACTGATGCCGCAGAGGTCCGCCAGATCCTCCCCGAACCGCTCGAAGGTGCCTTCGGGATCCGGGACGATCACGCCCGCGTCGAGCGGATTCTCGATGCCCGAAGCCTTCGCCTCCTCCAGTCGCTTGAGCACCGCCTCCCGAAGGTTCATGACCGCCGACCACTCGTGATCGCACTCGAAGGAGAGATCGAGCGGCCCCTCCATCTGCAGGAACGCGTCGTCCCCATGCAGCGATCGGTACGCCTCGTCCGCGGTGTGCGGCAGGATCGGTCCCAGCAGACGACAGAGGAGCTCGCAGATCGTGTGCATCACGGTCTGGGTGCGGCGACGCCGACGGGAGTCCGGGGCGTCGCAGTAGAGACGGTCCTTGGTCGCGACCAGGTAGACCGCGCTGAGCGCGTCGTTGCAGAAGTCGTAGAGCACCTGATGGGCGTCACGGAATCGGTACTGCCGGTACGAGAGCCGCACCCGCTGCTCGACCCGGACCGCCTCGGCCAGCACCCAGCCGTCGATCGAGGCGGGCTCGATCTCCGCCCGCGGGATCGCGTGCGTCCCGGCGTCGAAGTCCGCGAGATTGCCGAGCAGGAATCGGAGCGTGTTCCGGATCTTGCGATACCCCTCGCCCGCGACCTTGAAGAACTCCAGATCGACCTTGATGTCGTTCTCGAAGGGGAGCGACGAGACCCACCACCGGCAGACGTCGGCACCGAAGTCCTTCAGGAGATCGTCCACGCTGAGGGCGTTGCCGCTCGACTTGGACATCTTGCGACCGTCCTTGTCCACCATGAAGCCGTGCGTGAGCAGCGTGCGGTACGGCGGCTCGCCGGTCGCCCCGAGGGCGGGAAGCAGCGAGAGCTGGAACCACCCGCGGTGCTGATCGCTGCCCTCGAGGTAGAGATCGGCCGGAATGCCCTGCCCCCGGGCCCGCATGACCGCCGCCCAACTGGAACCCGACTCGAACCAGACATCGAAGATGTCGTGCATCTTCGCGAGCTGCGCGACCTCGATCCCGTCGGGCGCGTCGGGGTCGGCGGCTGCGTCCCATCCCGCGAGCAGGTCGGCGGGGACGTCGGTGAACCACGCGTCGCTTCCCTTCTTCTCCACGACCGCCGCCACCGCCCGCACGCTCGCGGGCGTGAGCAGCACGGTGCCGTCGGGCATCGAGAACGCGGGAATCGGAAGCCCCCACGCCCGCTGACGCGAGAGGCACCAGTCGGGGCGGGATTCGAGCATGCCCCGCATGCGATTGCGACCCCACTCGGGGATGAAGTTCACGCCGTCGCGAGTGGACTCCATCGCGAGATCGCGCAGGCTCCGACCGTCCCGCTTCGTCGGACGATCGACCGCGACGAACCACTGCTCCGTCGAGCGGAAGATCACCGGGGTCTTCGATCGCCAGTCGTGCGGGTAGCTGTGACTGAACATCTTGAAGAACGCGAGATGCCCGCTGTCCTGCAGCCGAGCGATCACGAGTTCGTTGCCCTCCCAGATCGTGCGGCCGACGAGCCACTCGGGGACGGTCTCGTCGTAGGTGCCGTCCGCCTGCACCGGGCAGTAGGTCTCGAGCCCCTCGCGCTGGCCGGTGCGATAGTCCTCCTGACCGTGACCCGGTGCGGTGTGGACGAGACCGGTGCCGTCCTCGAGCGTCACGTAGTCGGCCTCGACGATGCGGCCGGTTCGTTCGATGAACGGGTGGCGATACTCCAGCCCCACGAGATCGGCCCCGGTGCACTCGGCGAGCACCTCGACCTCCTCGATCTCACACGCCTCGACCACCTGCTCGAGCAGCTCGCGAGCGACGATCGACTCCTGCCCGTCGAGCCGGGCGAGCACGTAGCGGTACCGCGGCCCCACCGCGATCGCGAGGTTCGCGGGCAGCGTCCACGGTGTCGTGGTCCAGATCATGAAGCTCGGCGTCGCGTCGAGCTCGGTGCCGAAGGCCCGACCGACCGCCTCGCGGTCGGCGGCCTCGAAGTCGACGAAGACCTGCGGATCCTCGCGATCCTCGTACTCGAGTTCCGCCTCGGCGAGCGCGGTGCGGTTCTCGATCGACCAGTGCACCGGCTTGAGATCGCGGTAGACGATGCCCTGCTCGACCATGTCGGCGAAGACCTCGAGCGTGCGGGCCTCGAAGACCGGGTCCATGGTGAGGTACGGGTGGTCGTAGTCGGCGAGGGTGAGCAGACGCTTCATCTGCCCCGCCTGCAACTTGATGAACTTCTCGGCGTACGAGGCGCACTCGCGGCGGATCGCGATGCGGCGGACGTCCTCGTCGAGGGCCGCGAGCTTCTCGGCCTTGCCCTTCTCGTGCAGCTCGGTCATCACCCGGTGTTCGATCGGCAGGCCGTGACAATCCCAGCCCGGCGTGTACGGGCACCGCATGCCCTCGGCGAGATGGGCCCGGACCACGATGTCCTTGAGCACCTTGTTCAGGAGATGTCCGACGTGGATCGATCCGTTGGCGTAGGGCGGACCGTCGTGGAACCGGAAGACCGGGGCCCCCGCCGCGGACCGGGCCTCGTCGATCGTCCGGTGGAGGTCGGCCGCCTCCCAGCGTCCGATCGTCGCCGCCTCGTTCTGAGCGAGATTCGCCCGCATCGGGAAGGCGGTCGAGGGCAGATTGAGGGTGTCCTTGAAGTTCCGGGGCGTGCTGGCCTCGGAGGACGGACTGGCGGGAGACGAATCGGACATGGTGGCAGGCTTCCTGGCTCGGGACGGGCACCGGATCGGCCCGGATTCCGAATCGC
>JAUIHC010000141.1 GCA_030432455.1 Phycisphaerae bacterium
GGCGTGACTCGCCTCGTCGTCGCCGGTGGCGATCCCGATGCCCGCCGCCCGCAGGTCCGCGATCGCGGGCGATTCACCGGCATCGGTCCCGGATACCCGGGCCCCGCGGTCGAGGGCGATCCGGGCGAGGCCGGACATGCCCGATCCGCCGATGCCGACGAAATGGACCCCCCGTCCCCGGAACGGGTCGGCGGTGGTCGTCTCGCGAGGGTCGGAGGCGGCGTCGGCCGCGGACGAGGAACGCATCGTTCCGAGTCTATCGGCGCCGAAGGGCCGGTCTCCTCAAACGCCGGGGTCGCATCGGTCGGTCTCGTACAATCGCGGCCATGAGCGGAGACGCACCCGACCCCCGGAACGACCGGCCGATGCGGGCCCAGGTCCTCATCGTGGACGACGAGCCCGAACACGCCGAGGTCATGGCCGAGGCGCTTCGCAAGCCCGGTCACGTCTGCACCATCGTGCACGGCCTCGAACCCGCCCGCGAGGAGATCGTGCACGGGGCCTTCGACGTGGTCGTGACCGACCTCGTCATGGAGCACGAGCAGGCCGGACTCGACGTCCTCGCCCTCGTGCAGGAGCACCAGCCCGACGCGGCGACGATCCTCGTCACCGCCCACGGCGACGTGCCGACCGCGAAGGCGGCGCTCAAGGGCGGGGCGTACGACTTCATCGAGAAGCCGCTCGACCTCGTGGTCTTCCGAAACCTCGTGGACCGGGCCGCCGAGACCGTCCTGCTGCGGCATCGCGCCGCCCGGCTCGAGGGCCAGCTCGACGCCGCGTACGGGGTCGAGGGGATCATCGGCGACTCCGCGGGCATTCGCGGGGTCATCAACCAGATCCGCAAGGTCGCGCCCAGCACGATCCCGGTCCTGGTGACCGGCGAGAGCGGGACCGGCAAGGAGCTCGTCGCCGCGGCGATCCATCGGCTCTCGAAGCGGGCGTCGAAGCGGTACGCGACCTTCAACACCGCCGGACAGAGCGAGAGTCTGCTGGAGGACCAGCTCTTCGGCCACGTCCGCGGCGCCTACACCGGGGCCGACCGCGATCGCGAGGGCGTGTTCGAGTACGCCGACGGCGGCACGCTCTTCCTCGACGAGATCGGCGACATGCCGGTCTCGATGCAGCCGCGGCTGCTGCGGGTGCTGGAGAGCGGCGAGGTGATCCGTCTCGGATCCAACGATCCCCGCACCGTGGATGTGCGGTTCGTGAGCGCGACCAACCGCGACCTTCGCAAGGCGTCCGAGGAGGGGGCCTTCCGCGAGGACCTCTACTTCCGGATCCGCGGCGTCGAGATCCGCATCCCGCCGCTGCGGGAACGCCGTGACGACATCCCGCTGCTGGTCAACCACGCGGCGGGGCGGTTCGCCGCCGAGATGGACCGGCCGATCCCGACGGTGAGCGAACCCGCGATGCTGCGTCTGGTGAGCTACTCGTGGCCGGGGAACGTGCGCGAGCTCTTCAACGCGGTGCACCGGATGGTCATCGCCTGCGACGACGACCGCATCGAGGTCCGCGACGTTCCCGAGGAGATCCGCGTGGAGGATCACGACGACGAGTCCGCGGGCGGCCTCGGTCCCGGCTCGCTGGCGGGCGTCGGGCTCGATCGGCTGGAGAAGGAGGCGATCCGCCAGACCCTCGCGCTCACCGGCGGCAACCGCGAACAGACCGCCGGCCTGCTCGGGATCGGCGAGCGGACCCTCTACCGGAAGCTGAAGGAGTACGGGCTGCGGTAGCAGGGTTATCGGGCAAGGCGATCATCCATGTTCCCGAGGGCATCCGTTCCGACCCGTCGATGTCGACGACCCCGCCTCGCTCGGGGTGGATCTCCCGACCGTTGGAGGCATGATGTCGTGGACTCCGGGAGCATCTCGATGCGGCGGCTTCTCGTGCGACTCTTCATCTGCGGACTCGTCCTGATCCCGGCGATCGAGGCGGCCGCGGTGATGCGCGAGGAGACCGGGCGGCGGGAACTGGTCATCGACGGCGGCTTCCACGGGCCGCTCCCCCCGCCGATCATCGATCACGGCGGGGCGGTGTGGGACGAGTCGGCCGGACAGGTCCGTGATCGCACCGGTCCGGTGTTCGACCTTCCGCGGGCGGGCGGCCAGGTGCCGCCGTGGTCGCAGGTGTCCGATCCCCTGAATGTGGCGTCGGTGGTGGCCTCCGGCTGGTCCCGCGACCAGACCGAGCCTCGCGTGGCGGTGTACGACCGTCAGCGGATGGAACTGGTGATCTGGCACGGTGACGATCTCTCCCGCAGTCCCGCGAGACGCGTGGGCATGTCGAGGGACTGGCAGGGCGGCAGCGTCGCGGACGCGCTCGTCGGCACGGTCTGGGAACGGGCGGACACGACGCATCGCATCGCGAGCGGCGTGATGCTCCCGGGGCTTCTGCTGCTGCTGCTGGAACGAACCGAGTGGACAACCGGCCCGGACGGCGCCGCGTCGGGATACGCGGGCGTCACCATCGCGGCGCTGCAGGAATCCCAAGCCGGCGACTGGGACTGGGTGCTCGCCGAGGAGGTCCCCAACGACGCGCCGATCGAGTCCCGCGATCATGGTCGCGGGTACGTGAGTTCGATGGCGTCGTACTATCCGACGAGCCGCGAGGCCGACTTCCGCTCGGCGTTCGTGCCGTTCGTGGACTACCTCAATCATCTTCCGAACCGCAAGGCCAACGGCGGACAGTGCGGGATCCTCCGCGTCGATCGCGTGACGGTCGGCGACGCCTGGACGATCGGCCCGGTGGTCGAGATCGCCTCGAGCTGGGGTGATGTGGGCGAGCACTATCACGTCGCGGGCTGGACGCCGTCGGGCGTGGTGCTCGCCATCGGCGACTCGCTCTACAACCGGGTGGCGCTGCTGCGGTGTGCGGACTGGGATCGATACGACGATCCGGCGCAGTGGACGATCGTGCCTCGCTGGCAGGGCGACGCGCCGGACGGATCGCAGGTGCTCGCGAACCAGTTCTGGGCGTGCTGCGCCGGGAACGACCCCGATCATCTGATCATCGGGGGCGACAACGTCTCCGCGGCGATCTACGGCCTCGACGTCCCGCCGCCGGGCGACGACTCGCCGCCGAGGTTCGATCGCGTCTTCGGCGACCAGCCATCGACCCTGTTCGACGGCGAGACCGCGACCACCGCGAGCTGGGTCCATCGCGATCGGCCGGAGATCCTCGGGCCGGTGGTGGCCCGTCACGTCTGTGAGGGTGGGGGATTTCCGCAGTTCAGTCGCGCGCTCATGAGCACCGACGGCGAGCACTTCACCACGGTCGCGAGACTTCCTCAGGGGTTCGATCGTCTGGCGCTTCCCTTCCTCTGCGGCGGTCGATTGCATGTCCATCGGCAGACCGGGGCGGGAATCCCGGGCATGCATCGCGTGTCGGCCCCGGACGATCTTCCCGTCCAGCGGGGGCTTCTGGTTCGCCCCGGAGGATTCGATCTGCTGCGGGACGAGATCGGGCGGCATCGGGCGCCAGACTCGATGATCCCCGGCCCCGGCATCACCATCGAGCGGGTGGATCCGGCCGACCTGCCTCCGACGCTCGGTCTTCGCCCCGCGGATGACGCGGTCTGCTACCGCGTCCGCGGGGTGGCGAAGGGCGTTCAGGGTCGGATCGCCACCATGGACTTCGCCGATCCGCGTCCCGATTCCGGAGAACGACCATCCTCGTCGCTCGGTCTGCATCTGCGGATCTGCAATCTGCTCTCCAGCAAGCTTCTGGTGCAGACCGCCATCGAGCGGGCAGGAGACCCGGTGTCCCGCAAGACGTTCCACATCGCCTCCACCGGCGACTGGAACGACTGCGACGCGTGGTCGTACATCTCGGCCCGGTCCGCGGACTGCCGGGTCACCCTGGAGAGCCGGGCGGGACCGGAGGTCGGCACCATCGACTTCCTTCTGATGGTGCGAAGCCTCACCGAGAGCGCCGGGCCGCCGAACTGGTTCCTCGAACCGGTCTCCGGTCGCGTCGTGCCCGGAGATCGTGTGGACTTTCCGCTGCCGATCCGCTCGGAGGACTGGGTGTCGGAGATCGAGCTGCAGGTGCCATCGGAGGGGGGAGACTTCTCGATGAGTTCCCGGATGCCGGTCCTTCCGGTCTGCACCTGGCGTTTCGCGGACGGCGGTCACGTCTCGCTTCGGCATCGGCTGAGTGGAGGCGAGTTCCGCGTCGAGACCGACCGCTCGTCGATCCCCGTGCCCGACATCGAGCCGTACCACCTCGATCGCGGCGACGTGATCGTCGCCCGGCTCGCCCATCGTGACGGCGTGCTTGGTCTGTCGATCCGAGCCGCGGGATCGAGTTCGCCGGTGGTGGACGAGGTGGTGGTTCCGGGCGTGGGATGGCCGCGACCGACCACGCTCCGCATCGGAGGCCCCGATCACGAGCTCGCCTCGGCGTTCGTGGTTCGGCGGGTCGCCGTCGAGACGCCCGAACTCGAGACGCCTCGCCCCGTGCCGACGCGGCAGGAACCGTCGCCGACGACCATCCAACGACGCGGCTCCACGGATCGATCGAGGGCGTTCCCGGTGCCCGATCCCTTCGGCATCCTGACCCGGCTCGGAGAATCCGGGCCCGATCTCCCGAGGTCGATCGACCTCGACGGCGACGGCGACGTCACGATTCTCGATCTGGCTGCGGCCCTGCGAATCCGACGGTCCGCTTCCCAGGCCGACCGCCTCAGTCGTCCGTCGTCACCGTCCGCACCAGCCCGGTGACCACGCCGACCTCGATCGATCGAATCCGCTCGCCGTCCCGGATCGTGTAGCGGGCGGGGGCGTCGAGGATCGCGGTGCCGTCGGCGTCGAACCTCAGGCCGCGGGCCGACGGGTCATCGTCCCGCTCGACGGTCAGACCGTCGAGTCCGTCCGCCGCGCCCTCGCCGAGCCGGACGATCCAGGGTGTCCGGTCGATCCGCTCGATCGGCGTGCGATCCTCGGTGTGGACCAGTCGCCAGCCGCGACCATCGGCGTCGAGCATCAGCATCACCGCCCGATCCGGATCCGCGATCGTTCGATGCCGCGCCTGTTCGAGGTCGTCCCTCAGGATCGTCTCCGCGGCACCGAGTCTCGCTCCCGACCGATCGCCGACCAGCGGCACCGCGATCGCCGCCACCGCAGCGAGCACCGCGACCACGATCGTCATCTCGAGCAGCGTGGTGCCGCGCCTCAATCGTCACGCTCCCGATGCGCCCACGCCCAGCGGGGGCCGCCGCGTCGTCGTCGTCGTTCCTCGAGCGTCCGTCGGATCTTCTCCCGGATCTCCTCGCCCCGCCGCGTGACCGACTCCGGATCGGGCTCGACCACCGCGCCGAGCAGCACGATCGGCATCCCGATCCGCTCCGCCGCGGCGAGCAGTCCGCTCGCAGTGCCGCGATCGTCGGCCGTGAGTTCCTCCACCAGGGCGCCCTCGTCGTCGCGATGCGGACCGAGCGGCGTGGTGAGTCCGATGACCCGACCGTCGTCGGGAAGGGCGTAGACGACGGCCCGGTCGCCGAGTTCGACATCGGCGGCGAGGATCCGGCCGTGGAGAACGGCGTCGTCCCGCACCTCGACCACACCGCCCGGCGCCACGATCGTCATCACCACCGCGGATCGCCCTTCGACCGTGATCGCATCGCCTCCCGCGGCGAGGGTCGCGACGATCGCGTTCCCGCCCACCTCGGTCGGCACCCGCTCCCCGGCGGCGTCGGCGGGGGCGACGGCGTCCGGCACCACGATCGCATCGTGAAGGCGAAGACGACCTCCGGCCCTCAGCACCAGACTCGCGCCGTCGGCCACGGAGATCGTCGCGGCGCGGACGACGAGATCGTCCGCGGCATCGAGGACGAGCGTGCCGCGGGTCACCGTCACCGACGCGCCGTCGGCGAGTTCGAGGTCGTCCGTGCTTCGGATCACGCGATCACCGTCGAAGACGAGGATGGCGTCGGCCGGGATGCGGACGCCCGCGGCAAGCACGTCGGACTCGGTGGCCGCGGTGAGATCGATCGGCATCCGACTGGTGATCGCGTCATCGCGATCGGGAGTCGGAACGGATGGCGCGACGATGCCCGGCAGAGGGTCGGGAAGGTGCCGTCGGCCCGCGGAGGAACCCGGGACCATGCGATCGTCCACCACGACCACCTCGGTGTCGAGGGTCACGGCGCCGCCTCCGATCATCACCGCATCGGCGCGACCGTCGAGCGAACCCACGACCAGCGGCCCCTCCGCGGCACCCGGGCGGGCGGTCCACGGAAGCAGGGCCGCCTCGTCGAGGATGCGAAGTTCCCGCTCCACCATGATCGCGGTCTCCCCGAACCCGAGATCGACCGCCGGCGCCGACCGATCGACATCGATGGTCCGCTCGATCGATGCTCGGACATCGTCCACCTCGGCGGTGCAGGTCACCCGGAGCGTCACGGTCTCCTCGCGGGGGCGCTCGCCGGTGTCGGCGTCCCGGATCTGAAGTCCGCAGACCGCGGATCCGAGCGGGAACGCCGCGTCGAACCGCCCCTCGTCCAGGGCGGCCCGCCAGTCGTCCTCGGCGTCGATCGTGGCCAGGGCGAGATCGACGCCGCCTGCCGCGGCCTGTCGCGCGACCGCGGCCGCGGCGACCCGACGGGCGATCGGGACCGACTCGCGACGCCCATCGAGCCAGGTGGCGACCAGAAGCAGCCCGACCGCGAGGGCGATCAGCACCAGCAGCAGGGCGGCGCCGCGTCGTTCAGGCCGGGATCGGGCATCGATCCGCATGGCGGGGCGTCCTCTCATCCGGTCACTCCTCCCCCGGTCGTTCATCACGGACGGGCACGACGACGGTGGCGTCGCTGCGGCCGGTCGGCAGGTCGAAGCCGAGATCGATGCGAAGGCCGCGACCCCCGTCGATCCTGCTGAACGAACCGGCGAGCACCCCGTCCGCGAGCACGCGACGCTCCATCACGCCCCGACCACGCAGGGTCGCCGCCAGCGACCAGAGATCGTCGTCGTCGTCCACTCGTCGATCGACCACCGCCCGCTCGAGCGTGGTCCAGTCGTCGGGAAACGTCACCCGTTCCAGCACGAGCCCGTCGCCGTCGTCGAACGACAGCCAGACCAACTCGCTGGCGTCGATCGCGCCGTCGGGGCGTCGGTCGCCGGACCAGAGCACCGCTCGGTCGGCCGCGACCTCCAGCATCGCGGCGTGGTCCGCGAGCACGTCGTGGACCCGCCGCTGCGTGGCCGAGGCCGCGAGCATCGAGGTCCGTGCGTCGCGGCCGACCGCGATCCCGGATCCGAGTCCGGCGAGCATGCCCGCGACGCCCCCGGCCACCAGCGTGGTCATGGCGAGGGCGAGCACCAGCTCCAGCAGGGTCAGTCCGCGCCGCCGTCGTGGAATCGATGTGGTCATGCCCCCGACTCCGAGGGCAGCGGAATCCAGCGTTCGATCTCGCCCAGCGACTCACCCGCGACCCCGGTCGCCTCGATTCGGACGTGCCACCCGTCGATGCGGGGGCCGTCG
>JAUIHC010000142.1 GCA_030432455.1 Phycisphaerae bacterium
TCTTCACGATGGTCGAACGAGCGACGATGGCCGAGTCCGCCATCCGGTCGTCGGTCGATCCCGAGTCGCGGAACATCCGGGTCGAGACCTACGAGGGTCTGACCGTGGACTTCGCGCGTCGGGTCGGCGCGTGCGCCATCATCCGCGGCATCCGCAACGTGACCGATCTCGCGGGCGAGTCGCAGCTCGCGATCACCAATCGAAAGGTCGCGGGCATCGAGACGGTGTTCATCGTCTCCGGCGAGGAGTACGCCTACACCTCCAGCAGTCTGATCCGTCAGATGGCCGCGCTCGGCGCGACGCTCGACCAGCTGTCGGGCTTCGTCCCGCCGGTCGTCCTCGACGCGATCCGCGACAAGCAGGCCGATCCCGCCCATCCGCTCGGCGCCCTGCGTCGCGACGGTCTGGTGGACTGATCCCCGGTCGCCCTCGTCCTCTCCCGCCACGCCTCGACCCGTTCCTCCCGAGCCGTCATGTCCGTCGAACTCCGCATCGTCTCGATCGGCGCCCTCGCCAGTCATCCCCTCCGTCACGAGTCGGGCGACCGCCGCCCGGGTCACGCCACGACCGTGCTGCTCACCAGCGGCGATCGCCGGATCCTCGTGGATCCGTCGCTGCCCGCCGACGCGCTTCGACACCGGCTCGAGGAGCGGACGGGGCTCGAACCCGACGCGATCACCGACATCTTCCTGACCGATCTGCGGCCGGAACGGCGACGCGGGATCGGACTCTTCGGCGACGCGCGATGGCACGTCGGGGAGATCGAGCGCGACACCTACCGTGCCGTCATCGAGACCCGCCGCCGCGAGCTCGACGACGAGGACGACCTCGATCCCGAGACCGAGAAGCTGCTCGAACTGGAGAGCCGGGTGGTCGCCCGCTGCGGTGCGGCGCCGGACCGGATCGCCGAGGGCGTCGATCTCTTTCCGCTGCCGGGCGTGACCCCCGGGCTCTGCGGTCTGCTGCTCCCGATGCCGCGGACGACGATCCTCGTGTGCGGGGACGCGGTGCCCACGATCGAGCATCTGGAACAGGGCGCGGTGCTCCCGCACGTCGCGAGTCTCGAACAGGCGCAGGAGAGCCTTCGGGAGGCGATCGAGATCGCCGACCAGCTCGTCCCCGGTCGGGACAACATCGTGACCAACCCCGCCCGCGGGCTGGTCTGACGGGGATGACCGCCGAAGGCAGACGAGCCGGAGCGGCCGCATGCGCGGCCGCTCCGGCTCGTCGTGCATCCCGGTCCTCCGCGCTCGCCGAGCGCCTCGGATCCCTCAGGCGGTCGTGACCTCGGGCACCCGCGGGAAGTCGATCTCGGTGTCGTTGACGTGGTTGAAGAGGTTCGTGAAGGTCATCCAGGCGATGCCTGCGCAGACCTCGACCACCGCCGCATCGTCGAATCCGGCGGCCCGGAACGCGTCGAGCTCGGCGTCGTCCACGAAGCCCTGCTTGTCGAGGACCGCTTCCAGAAAGTGGAGCAGCGCCGTCTCCCGCTCATTCGAGCCGTCGCCGCGACGGAACGCCAGAGCGTCCTCGGCGGAGACCCCCTTCTTCGCGGCGACCGCGGTGTGTGCCGCGAGGCAGTAGTCGCAGCCGTTCCGCTCGGAGACCCGCAGCATGACGGCCTCCTTCTCACGAGGCGTCAGGCTGGCACTCTTCCCCAGCGAGCCGCTGAGCCCGAGGAGTCCCTGCATGACGTCGGGGTTGTTCGCCATGCCCTTGAAGATGTTGATCGGCGTGGCCTTGAGGGTCGGGGCCACGCGGCCGTCGGCGGACTCGTGATCGTGCAGGTGCAGACGCGGCATGGGATCGCTCCGAAAGGGTCGATCCGACCGAGGCCACGCGGCCGCCGATCGGAAACCGCTCGGTGCCGCGAGACCCGCACCGGGTTCCCGAACGGGCCGGTGGCTCAGGACTCGTCGTCGAAGAGTCGGTCGAGCCCCGCGGAGACGAGGATCTGCTTGAAGTTGTCGCCGAACACGAAGTTGTGTTCGGGAAACGTCCGGCCGCCGGTGTTCTGATCGAGGTGACTGAAGATGAGATCGATCCGACCGATCTCCCGCCAGACCCCGTCGGCGTGGTCGAGCCTGCGAACGACTCCGCGGGTGCTCGCCCCGACGGCGTCCATCCGCTCGAGTTCCGCCTCGTAGCGCAGGGTCTGACCCGGAGCGGCGTCCTCGTCGATCTCGACCTTGGACACCTTGGCCAGCACGACCTTCTCGCGGAAGCGATTGACCGAGCCGACCAGGATGCCCGCGGTCTGGGCCATGCCCTCGACCATCAGGCTTCCCGGCATGACCGGCTCGGGCGGCAGCCCGTCCTCCTCGCCATCGAAATGGTCGTGGAAGAGCTCCTCGCTCAACGAGAGGTTCTTCACGGCCTCCATGCGCACCCCGTCCTCGAACGCGGTGACGGTGTCGATCCACATCCAGCGCATGAGGTCTCGGGTCCGGTTCGGGGACGGGAGTGCGGGCGGGAGCCGGCGTCAGGCCTGCAGCTTGCGGTCGATGAAGTCGACGAGACTCTCGACGGTGAACACCTCGGAGAGCTGGTTGACGCGCCGATCGGCATCGAGCTTCGAGAAGTCCACGTGGGGCATCCGCTCGCGGAGGATGTCCATCGCCTTGTCGGTGAGCTTGCCGTCCTCGACGAGGGTGTCGTCGGACATCAGATTCTCGGGGAAGAGCTCGCCCTGATCGATCTTGATCGAGAACTCCTGCTCCAGCTTGAAGCTGATGTCGAGGAAGTCGATCGACTCGGCACCGAGGTCACCGATGAGCGTCGCGTCCATGGTGACATCCTCGGGATCCACCCCGAGGGCGTTCTCCAGGACATCCTTCACCTTCTCGAAGATCTCGTCGCGGCTGAAGACCGCCATGGTCGGCTCCTTGCCGGCCGCCGCAAGGGCGACCGAGGATGGCATGAATTCCGGCGTCAGGCGGCCGGGATCATTGGGATCGGGACGGCACCATCGCCGCCGTTTCGGACACGGCCGCACGCTTCGCGATCCGCATGGGCCGCATTGTAAAGCGACCGGAGACCGCGGTGTCGGCGTCCGCCGGATCAGTCCCGGAAGGCACGACCAGACCGTCGCCCTTGAAGGTGATCACGCCCGCGTCGTCCACCTTCTGACGGACCACCTCCACCCGGAGGGACTCCCCGGGCCCGACGAAGGTGCCGTACCGCAGGGCCTTCACGCCGCCGAGGACGTACCGCGGCGGCGCGGTCGGGCAGAGCCGCCGGGCGGCCTGCACCAGCGCCTCGAGCATGAACACCCCCGGCAGCACCGGGAAGCTCGGAAAGTGGTCGGCGAGGTACTCCTCGGCGAGGGTCACATTCTTCACCGCGACGATGCGGTCGTCGTCCTGCTGGAGGACCGTGTCGATGAGCCGGAATCGCATGGGCGGAGAGGATACCGAACCCGCCGCAGGATCACGCGTTCCGGCCCCCCGTGCCGATGACAGGGGGTCATGCCACGATCCAAGTCCACCGCGTCCGCACCCGCCCGTCGTTCGAGCGTTCCGGCCACGACGGACCGGCACTTCGACCCCACCATCGGCCGCCGAGCCCTCTGGCTGCTCGGGGCGGCGGCGTGGACGTTCACGCTGGTCGCGTTCGTCGGCTTCAGCCTCGACGACGCCCCTTCCACCGCCGTGGCGGTCCACGCCGACCCGGTCGCGAATCCGGCCGGACCGGTCGGCGCCTCGATGGCGTGGTGGGGCCACCGGGTGCTCGGCCCCGCGGTCTGGGCGGTTCTCGGACTCACCGCCTTCGCCCTCGTGGTGCTCGCCCGTGGCATCCGGATCTCCCACCCGCTGGTCCGGTCGCTCGGGGTGCTCCTGACCGCGGTGTGTCTCTCCGGCCTGCATGAGGCCTGGCTGGTGCCGTTGGGGACGAGCCTCGGATCGATCCCGGGACTTCCGTCCGGTCTGCTCGGGACCGAACTGGAGATCGGGCTCGCCTCACGATTCGGTCCCGCCGGATCGTCGCTGGTCCTTCTGCTCGGGATCGCCCTCGGACTGCTGGTCGCCGCCGACGAGCTGCTCCTTGCGCTCCCGGCCGCGATCCTCCGGTCGATCCAGTCGGTCCGCGGCATCTCGACGGTCTCCGGCTCGCTCGGCACCGCGATCGCCGCCCCCTTTGCCGCGATCGCCGCCTCGATCCGTCGCTCCGCGGGCGAGCGGGCTCTGCAGCCCGCCGGCGTTCCCGCCGGGGTGACATCGGAGTGGGAGGACGAGGACGAGGAGGACGACGACGAGGAGGAGGCTGGCTGGTACGGCGAGGACGAGTACGACGAGGAGGACGAGGAGGACGAGGAGGAGGACATCGTCGATGAGGCGGAGGATGAGGCCGAGGACGATGTCGAGGACGAGTCGGACGAGATCGGGGACGACGCCCCCGAACCCCGACGCGCCGCGACGCCCGAGGAGCTCAAGGCCAAGATCGCGAAGCTGCCGGTGCGGATGGCGAGTGCCCCGACCGCCGTCGCCAAGGACGAGGACATCCCCCGCGAAGAGAACTTCGAGGGGTACCAGTTCCCCACCCTCGACCTTCTCGAGGATCCGGAGGGCAACTTCTCGGCCGAGCTGGAGAAGATGGTCCGCGAGCAGGCGGGCGTGCTGGAGGAGGCGCTTCGCACCTTCTCGATCGACGCCGAGGTCGCAGGCATCGAGAGCGGCCCCGCCGTCACGCTCTACTCGATCCTCCTCGCCCCCGGCACCCGCGTCGCCCGCCTCAACGCCATCTCCAGCGACATCGCCCGCGCCCTGCAGGCGCCCAACATCCGCATCATTCCGAACATGGCGGGCAAGACCACGGTCGGCATCGAGGTGCCCAACAAGAAGAAGGAGAAGGTCCGACTCAAGGAACTCATGTCCACCGGCCGCAGCCGCGACATGATCCTCCCCATGTTCCTCGGCAAGGACTCCGCCGGCGATCCGCTGGTCGAGGACCTCACCAAGATGCCGCACATGCTCATCGCCGGCACCACCGGCTCGGGCAAGAGCGTGTGCATGAACACCATCATCATGTCGTGGCTCTACACCAAGCGGCCCGACGAGCTCAAGCTCTGCCTCGTCGATCCCAAGATGGTCGAGATGAGCCAGTTCGAGAAGATCCCCCATCTCATGTGCCCGGTCGTGACCGACATGAGCAAGGCGGCCGCGATCCTCGAGTGGGCGGTCGGCAAGATGGAGGAACGCTACGAGCTTCTGAAGGAGGCCGGCGTCCGCGACATCCGGTCGTACAACGACCTCGGCGAGGACGAACTCCGCGAGGTCTTCGAGCCCGCCAACGACGTCGAGTGGGCGAAGATCCCCAAGAAGCTGCCCTACATGGTCTTCGTGATCGACGAGCTCGCCGACCTCATGATGACCAACAAGGAGGTCGAGCACGCCATCGTCCGCATCGCCCAGAAGGCCCGGGCCGTCGGCATCCACCTCATCCTCGCCACCCAGCGACCGCAGGCCAACGTCGTCACCGGTCTCATCAAGAGCAACATGCCCTGTCGGGTGTCGTTCAAGGTCGCCAGCGGCATGGACAGTCGCATCGTGCTCGACCAGAAGGGCGCCGAACTGCTGCTCGGCATGGGCGACATGATGATCGTCACCCCGAGCTCCACCGAGGTGCGCCGCGGCCAGGGCACGCTCGTCGAGGACCGCGAGTCACGGCAGGTCACGAAGTTCCTGAAGACCGTGGCGGCCCCGAACTTCGAGCGGAGCCTCATGACCGTCCGGCCGTCGAGCCAGGGCGGCGGCGATGCCGATGCGGGCGGCGATGTCTCGAAGCGGGACCCGCTGTTCGATCAGGCGGTCGAGATCATCATCGAGACCGGGCGAGGATCGGTCGGCCTGCTGCAGCGGCGACTCGCGATCGGCTACAGTCGGGCGAGCCGGTTGATCGACCAGATGGGGCTGGCGGGCATCCTGAGCGATCACAAGGGATCGCAGGCCCGCGACGTGCTCATCACCATGGACGACTGGAACCAGATGAAGCGGCTCGAGCAGGGTCTGGACGCGAGCAACGCGGCCGAGGACCTCGACGGCGACTTCGACGACGACGGCGGCGTGCCGGACGAGATGCCCGGCGAGCACCGATACTGACCCCCCACCACGAGATCTCTTTCTCCTTCGGCCGGCCTCGCCCTTCGGGACGGGGCCGGCCTTGCGTTCCGGGTCCGAGCCCCGAAGACCGCATTCGCCGCAGGACCCCTGTCATCCATGACACTCGACCCCCGCTGCCGCGAACGACCGAAGTTAGACTTCGAAGACGATGAGTCGGCTTCGACTCGCACCCCCGTGATTCCTCTGACAGGATCGATCATGATGAAGTTGATTGTGCAGGCGCTGGCGCTCGGCCTCGCCGCCGCGCTCGCGTCGCCCATGCCGGCGATGGCCCAGGCCGACTCCGCGTCTCAGCTCCAGCTGGAACTCGACGCCCTCGACACCGTGACCGACCTCCTCGGCCCGATGACGGCCAGCGCTCAGCAGCGCGTGAAGCTGATGTCGAGCTTCGTTGCGGAGAACGGCATGGGGAACGACTACAAGGCGTTCGCCTCGTCGTCGAACGCCCCCACCTACCACGGCATGACATTCCAGAACGCGTATCAGCAGGCGCTCGCGCAGGAGAAGTCGCGAGGCATGCCGAAGCCGAACACGCCGGACACCGACATGCTCTCCCGCGAGGTCGCCGGCCAGCGGATGATCGCGGAGAACCAGTGGAACACCGTCAACAGCCTCCACGATCAGGTCGCGAAGATGACCGCGTTCCTCAAGTCCAAGAACAAGATGGACGCCTACATCGACTACGCGAAGGCGCAGGCGAACAAGCCGACGCCGCCTGATGCGGGCACCGATCGCCGCAGCGAATCGCAGGGCATCACGCCGGCGCAGCGTGAGGCGAACATCGCGAAGTACCGCGCTCAGCAGGAAGCCCTGCAGCGTCACTGGGACAACTACCACTTCACCACCGGTGTCGGCGGCCTCCCGCCCGGCGGTCCCTTCCGCGGCAACCCCGAGGGAAGCCCGGTCGGCGAGAACCCCGATCAGGTCGGTGACTACGACCCCTACATCGCGGCCTACCCGAACTCCGCGGTCGAGAACGCGTGGTACTCGGGCGACTACTACGGCGGCAGCTGGTGGAACGGCTACGCCGATCCGTACTACGACGTCTACGGCTACCCCGGGACCTACTCCGCCCCGCACCTGCATCACGCGTATCAGCGAGCCCGCAACGCGGCCCCGAACATTCATCGTCGCTGACCGATGCGGCCCCCGATCGAACGATCACGCCCCCGTCGAACCTCATGGTTCGGCGGGGGCGTTCCGTTTCCGGCTCGGGGCGATCTCGAACCGCGTCTACTCGCCGATGTCCTCGGCCCAGAGGTCGGGCTTCTCCCGCTGCAGACGCTCCATCAGCGCGATGCACCGAGGATCGTGCATGACGTGCGTCGAGATGCCGGACTCGTGCAG
>JAUIHC010000143.1 GCA_030432455.1 Phycisphaerae bacterium
ATGCCGGAACTGCCCGACGAGCGGTTCCCGCCGCCCGAGGAGATCGCCGAGCTCCAGATGGTCCGACAGCACCGCCGTCGCCTTCCCATGCTCCGGATGAACCTGCCGTGATGCCACGCTCCCGCATCCTGGGTGCGATCGTCGCGATCATCGTCGCGTTCGCGTGCGATCCCGCGCTCGACAGGCGTGCCATGGCCGACGATCCGCCGTCGGCGGAACGCCCTCCGGTCATCGTGACCACCCTTCAGATGGATCCCGAGCACCCTCGGGAGATCGTCGGCTGGTGGTCGTCCCCGACCGAACTCGTTCATCTGGCACCCGATGGTCGCTACCGCCACTGGAAGGGCCACGACCGCTTCGCCCCTCCGGTGCGGACGGGACGCTGGCACCGGGAGAATCACGCGGTGTTCTGGCTCGAGTCCTACGCCCTTCCTCGGCCCCCTCGCGTCCGCGCGGCACTCTGGCTTCGAGACGACCTGCTCATGGCGACCCTCGATGGATCGCGGGCAGCGATGCAGTACGGGGAGACCCCGCCCAGGATCCCCGCCGACGATCTCCTCGGACTCTGGCGCGGCGACGGCGGCACCTTCGAGTTCCGCCCCGATTCGACCTATGTCTGGACGGCACCGCCCTCGGCATCGCCGGTCGCGACGGGCGGACAGCGCGGCACCTGGCGACTCGACGAGGACGGACGACTCCGGCTCGACCCCGCCCTCGCGAGCCAGCCCCCGGTGCTCGTCGGCCTGATCCGGGACGAGGGCGATTCCCCCGATCCGCGGGACGATCGCATCATCGAGATCCGATCGATCGCCGGGCCCATGCACCGGCCCGACGCCGATCGACGCACCGACGAGATCGTTCCGCTGAATCCCGCCCCCGCCGCGTCCGAACCGGACCGTCCCGCCGGCTTCTGAGCGGGGCCGGTCGAGACGTCGATGCCTGAACTCCCCGAAGTCGAACGCGGCCGACTGGTCGCCGAGATGGTCGCCCACGGGCGGACCGTCCGCCGCGTGCGCTGCGCGACGGACCGGATCGTCTTCTGCGATCAATCGCCCGCGACGGTGAGCCGGCGTCTGAAGGGTCGGACCGTGACCGCGGCCTGCCGCCACGGCAAGCAGTTGTGGCTGGAGTTCGACGAGGGGCCCGCCCTGCTGCTGCACTTCGGGATGACCGGCGCCCTGCACGGGTACGAGGCCGAGGCGGATCGACCTCGCTTCTGGAAGATCGAGCTGGAGTTCACCGACGGACGGCGGCTGGCGATGCCGGATCCGCGTCGCTTCGGTCGGATCCGGCTTCGGGACGACCCGCGGGCCGAGCCCCCGATCTCGGATCTCGGGTTCGATCCGCTGCTGGAGCTTCCCGGGCCCGCGGCGTTCCGCGACCGGCTCGGCCGAGGCACGGTCACGATCAAGGGCCGCCTGCTCGACCAGCGGTTCGCGGCCGGGGTCGGCAACTGGATCGCCGACGAGATCCTCCATCAGGCGGCGGTCGCGCCGCATCGCCGGGTCCGGGATCTCTCCGACGAAGAGGTCGAGACGATCCGTCGGCGACTGGGGGCGATCATCCGGAAGGCGGTCGATGTGAACTCGGTGTCGAGCCGGTTCCCGCGGACCTGGCTCTTCCATCGCCGCTGGGGGCGACCGGAGGATGCCGTCACCGCGAAGGGCCACCCCATCGAGATCGCGACCGTCGCGGGCCGGACCACCGCCTGGGTACCGTCGGTCCAGCGATGAACCTGATTCGCCCCGTCTTCCACGATCCCGCGTACCGCCCCCCCCTGCGGGAGCTGATCGCGATCCACTGGACGGCGAACCTCCGCATGCTTCGGCGACCCCGGGACATCGCGATCTTCACGGCGATCTCGATGGTCCCGGTGCTGACGCTCTTCGCCGCGGTCGAGGTCTTCCCCGAATTCCTCCGAACCGGCTCGGCGAACCCCGGCAACATCATGCTTGAACTCCAGTCGCTGCTTCTCCGGGTGATCGCGGTCGGGGTCGGGTTCCTGGCGGTGCAGCACGTCGCGTTCATGATCGCCATCGAGCTGACCTACACCCCCCACGTCCGGGCGGCGATCCGGGATCGGGGAGTCCCGGTCTGCCTCCGATGCGGCCATCTTCTGCCGCCGAACGATCCGGAAGCCCCGTGCCCGGAGTGCGGCACCACGGGGTCCTCCGCTACGATCCGCGATTCGGGTCGGGCCGCCGCGAAGGACGCGACGCCCGCGAACCCGGACATGGCGAACCCGGACATGGCAAAACCGGACATGGAGGTTCCGCGTCGGTGAAGGTCCGCAATTTCTCCATCATCGCGCACATCGATCACGGCAAGAGCACCCTCGCCGACCGGCTGCTGCACGCCACCAAGGCCGTGGATGCCCGCACCGGCAAGGACCAGATGCTCGACTCGATGGACCTCGAACGCGAGCGTGGCATCACGATCAAGTCGTCCGCCGTGACCGTGATGCACGAGTATCAGGGCGAGCAGTACGAGCTCAACTTCATCGACACGCCCGGCCACGTGGACTTCACCTACGAGGTGAGCCGGGCGCTGACCGCGTGCGAGGGGGCGGTGCTGGTCGTGGACTCGACCCAGGGCGTGCAGGCCCAGACCGTCGCCAACGCCTACCTCGCCGTGGACAACGACCTCGAACTCATTCCGGTCGTCAACAAGATCGACCTCCCCGCCGCCGATCCCGACGGCGTGGCGATGGAGATCGAGCAGGTGCTCGGGCTCCCCGCCGAGGACTGCATCTACGTCAGCGCGAAGTCCGGCAAGGGCATCCCCGAACTCCTCGACGCGATCTGCGAGAAGCTCCCCGACCCGCCGCCGGCGACCACCGACAAGCTGCGGGCGCTGATCTTCGACTCGAACTACGACGACTACCGGGGCGTCGTCGTCTTCGTGCGGGTCTTCGACGGCTCGATCAAGGTCGGCGACAAGATCCGCATGATGGGGACCGGCCGCACCTTCAGCGTCACCGAGCTCGGTCGCTACACGCCGTTCCCGCAGAAGCTCAAGAAGATCGACCAGGGTGAGGTCGGCTACATCGTCGCCGCGATCAAGTCGCTCGGGGACGTCCGGGTCGGCGACACCGTCACCCTCGAGCACGATCCCGCCGCCGAGGCGCTGCCCGGCTACGAGGAACCGAAGCAGATGGTGTTCTGCGACTTCTACCCCGCCTCCGGCGGCGAGGGTGGCAAGCGCAGCGACTTCGAGAGTCTCCGCGAGGCGGTCGAGCGGCTGCACATCAACGACGCGAGCTTCACCTTCGAGGTCCAGCACTCCGAAGCGCTCGGCTTCGGATTCCGCTGCGGGTTCCTCGGCCTCCTGCACATGGACATCGTGCAGGAACGCCTCGAGCGCGAGGGCGGCGTGGACATCGTGCAGACCGCGCCGACGGTCTCCTACCTCGTCGATCTCAACGACGGGAGCACGGTCGAGATCCACAACCCCGCGGATCTGCCGGACATGTCGAAGGTGAAGGCGATCCGGGAGCCGATCGTCAAGATCGAGATCATCTGCCCCGAGGAGAACATCGGCGACCTCATGAAGCTCGCCGAAGGTCGCCGCGGCGTCTTCAAGGGCCAGCGGTTCATCTCCGACACCCGCCAGATCCTCGACTACGAGCTTCCGCTCGCCGAGATCATCTACGACTTCTACGACAAGCTGAAGTCGATCACCCGTGGCTACGGCACCATGGACTACGAGATCATCGGCTACAACGAGGACACCCTCGCCAAGGTCGAGATCCTCATCAATGCGGCGCCGGTCGAGGCGCTCAGCATCATCTGCCACCGCAGCAGCGCCGAACAACGCAGCCGCATCATCCTGCAGAAGCTCCGCAAGCAGATCGACCGGCACCAGTTCGAGATTCCGCTGCAGGCCGCGATCGGCGGAAAGATCATCGCCCGCGAGACCATCAAGGCCCTGCGCAAGAATGTGACCGCCAAGTGCTACGGCGGCGACGTGACCCGCAAGCGGAAGCTGCTCGAAAAGCAGAAGGAAGGCAAGAAGCGGATGAAGAACGTCGGCAGCGTGAACATCCCGCAGGAGGCGTTCATGGCGGTGCTTGAGCAGGAGGAGTGAGGGCTTTGTAGTAGTAGTAGTAGTAGTAGTAGTAGTAGTAGTAGTCGTCGTAGTGGTCTCTGGAGTGGGGTGCATCAATGAGTCGGATCGAGCGGGTCGTCGTCCACGGGGTGTTGGTGGTTCTTCTGATCGTGGTCTTCGCGGAGCGACCGGGGTTGACCCCGTCGGCGGAGGCCGTGCCCGCCCGCGCGGAGGATGTGCTCGGCCCGGCCGATCGCGTGGTGCTTCGCGGCCCGGCGGGCGAGGTGTCGGTGTCGGCGGTGAACGGCGGCCTCGCCTGGGGCGAGCGCGGCACCGATCGGACGTGGAGCCTGGGCGCCGTCGATGTACCGAAACTGATGCGATCGCTCATGGAGAGCGAGCGGTTCGACGAGGACCGGCAGGCGCTTCGCGAGGAAGCCGAGACGCAGAACGCCGAGTTCGAGGCGCAGTTCGAGGACTTCCGCGAGGAGTTCGGCGAGATCACGCCGGAGGACCCGAAGTTCCCCGAGGCCCAGCAGCGCTGGCAGCAGATGATGCAGGAGTATCAGAAGTGGCAGCAGGGCACGATGGCGATCCAGCAGAAGCTCGGTGCGGAACAGATCGAGACCGCGTTCGATGAACTCGTGGATGCGGTGGACATCGTGGCCGAGCGGCTCGGGGTCGATCTGGTGATCCGCTTCGTGCCTCCCGCGGAACCGTTCGCGTCCGAGTCGCTGGATCAGGCGAGCGACCAGGTCTCACGCCGCCTGCTGCTGCACCATCCGGAGTCGATCGACCTCACGGAGAAGGTGGCGGAGGAGCTGGGGGTGTGAGGGGGAGGCTGGGAGGAGAGCGTGGAAAGTAGAAAGTAGAAAGTGGAGAGTAGAAAGTGGAGAGTGGAAAGTAGAAAGTAGAAAGGAGAGAGGAGAACGTTGGGAGTTCAGGTTGGGGGGGTCTGCAGGTTGTGGGCAAGGTTGGCCGCGAGTCGCTGTTTGATCTCGTCCAGTGCCGGAGCGGCGCCGAGTTCCTTGGCGATGCTCGTGACCGGCCTTCCCGCCAGTCCGCACGGGACGATCAGGTCGAAGTGACTCAGATCCGGATCGACATTGAGCGCGAGCCCGTGCATCGTCACCCAGCGTGACACCCGGACGCCGATCGCGGCGATCTTGCGACCACCGGTTCCGTCGGGCGTGTCGGCGTCGCGTCCGACCCAGACCCCGGTCGCCCCCGGGTCCCGCCCCGCCTCGATGCCGAACTCCGCAAGCGTGTCGATGATCGCCTGCTCCAGCAGACGAATCCACCCGTGGATCCGCACGCCCACGAGGTCGAGATCCACGATCGGATACGCGACCAGCTGACCCGGTCCGTGGTACGTGACATCGCCGCCGCGATCGGTCTCGTGCCGCTCGATGCCGTGACGCATCAGGAGGTCCGCCCCGGCGAGCACGTTGTTCGCGGCCCCCGGCCGCCGTGACACCGTCACCACCGGCGGATCATGCTCCAGAAGAAGCAGGTGTCCCCCCGGACACCCGGCGGCGCGAGCGTCCCGAACCCCCTGCTGCAACGATCGTTGCAACGCGAGGGCGTCGGCGTAGCCGATTCGCCCCAGATCACGGATCTCGAGCCAGTCGGGGCCGGGTTGGAAGGGGTGCGGGACCGACATCTGCGACGGCATGAATGTACCCTACGCGGATCGGCGTTCTGGGCGCCGAGGCCTCCGATCCCCCTCTGACGCCATGTCCCGGATCCATCCCACCGCCATCGTGGACCCTCGGGTCGAACTCGCCGACGACGTCGAGATCGGACCGTACTGCCTGCTCGAAGGCCGCATCCGAATCGGTGCGGGAACCAGACTGCGCGGGCATTGCTTCCTGCAGGGACCCCTGGTCATCGGCGAAGGCAACGACCTCTGGCCGTTCTGCGCGATCGGAGTCGCCCCCCAGACCCTGCACTTCGATCCCGCGATGGACGGCCCCGGCACGATCATCGGCGACCACAACATCTTCCGCGAGCATTCCTCGGTCCATCGGGCGATCCACGAGACCGAGCCGACCCGGATCGGCAACCACAACCTCTTCATGGACTCCGCCCACGCCGGCCACGACGTGCAGATGGCGAACCGGGTGGTGGTCGCCAAGGGCGCGGCGATCGGCGGACACGCGATCATCGAGGATCATGTCATCATCGGGGGCAACTCGGGCGTCCATCAGTTCGTCCGGCTCGGCCGGGGCTGCATGCTCAGCGGCTCGGGCGGCACCGCCCTCGACGTCATGCCGTGGTTCCTCGTGACCCTCCTCAACGTCGCCGGCAGCTTCAACATCGTCGGCCTGCGACGGCATGGCTTCACCCCGGATCAGATCGACACCGTCCGCTGGGTCTACAAGCTCTTCTGCCGGAGCGGGCTCCCGCTCGCGGCCGCCACCGAGCAACTCCGCGAGCGGGCGGGCGATCCGGTCATCGACGAGTACCTCTCGTTCCTCTCGAAGTCCTCCCGGGCGATCTGCACGATGCGGGGACGCCGCGACGGACGGGAACGAGCCGAACCCGCCGAGGCTCGGTGACCCTGCTCCCGCACAGCCTGAGGATCCTCGGCAGCGGTTCGAGCGGCAACGCCGCGATCATCGATCTGACCGACGGCGGCGGCCGACGACGACACATCCTGATCGACCTCGGACTCGGCCCCCGGACCCTCCCGACCCGGGCCGATCTCTCCGGCGGCTTCGAGCCCGATGCGGTGGTCGCGGTGCTGATCACCCACGGCGATCAGGATCATCTGAGACCGTCGTGGTCACGTTCGCTTCACGCCACCGAATGGCCCGTCCACGCCCTCCCGAGCCACCACCCCGCCCTCGCGCGGACCGGGGTGCCCGCCGCGTCCCTTCGACCGCTTCCCGACCACGGACGCGAGATCGAGATCGCCCCGGGCGTCGTCGCCACCACCGCCATCGCACCCCACGACGACCACGGCACCGCGACGATCAGACTGCGGTTCGGCCGCGCCGACGACTCGACGTCGCTCGGTTGGGCGACGGATCTCGGTCGGGTGACCCCCGCCGTCGAGTCGGTCCTCGACGGCTGCGACGTGATCGCGATCGAGTCGAACTACGACCCGCACCTCCAGTCGACCTCGCCCCGGCCCCCGTTCCTGAAGCAGCGGATCACCGGCGGTCACGGGCATCTCTCGAACGACGAGTCGATCGACGCGGTACTGCGGCTGGCCGGGCGGCACGAGCCGACCGCGATCACCCTGCTGCATCTTTCCCGCGACTGCAACCACCCCGACATCGTGGACGCCCTGTGGCGAACGAAGGCCCCCGATCTGCACCGACGGCTGC
>JAUIHC010000144.1 GCA_030432455.1 Phycisphaerae bacterium
GCCCACCCTCGAGGACGGGGCCCGCGATTCGAAGGTCTCCGCCCGTCCTGGTCGGGACGAGGGCGTCGCGGTCCGCAACGCCATGGCCCTCCGCGGCGGCGTCAGCGAGGACATGTGGCTGGAGGCGCTGCATCGCCTCACCCGCGTGCCCGCGTCGCGTCGAGAGGCGGTCACGCGTCTGGTCCGCGGATACATCGTCGAGGCGACGGCGTGGCGGACCACCCAGGCTCCGGAGATGAAGCGGCTCACCGAGGTGATCGTGGCCTCACGGAAGTCCGGCGAGACGCCCCCGATCGAGGTGACGACGAAGGTCCGCCGCATCCGGTCGGAGATGCCGCGGCTCTCCGACCTGCAGGAGAAGGTCTGGGAGATCCTGAGCGGGCCGGAGCAGAGTCGCCTGGTGGACGAGATCACGGCGGTCAAGAAGACCGGACTTCCCAAGGATGTCGAGGAGGGGCGTCGCCCGGCGGGCTCGCCGATCACGCCGGCCTCCGAGGCGACGGCTGCCGAGAAGCCGTCGACGCCGGCAGAGGATGGCACCACGACTGCCGCCGAGTCGGCCACGCCGGTACCCGCCCTCTGGAGCTTCATCGACGATCCGAACGCGGGCAAGCCGCTTCCCGAGCCCGAGCCGGACACGCCCGAGGGCTGACGCCCCGCGGCCTGCATCCAGACCTCCTGCACGACAGGAGCCTCCGGTCATCCGGAGGCTCCTGTCGTGCATGGTGTGATGTCGCCGCCCGGACCCGCTGGGCGCGGGGGGATCGAGCCGATCAGCCGCCGCCGGCGACGATGATGTCGTCGTACTCGCTGACCACCGTCGGCGTGCCGTTCTGGGCGCTGTCCACGATGTTGGTGACCGGGCTCCCCGGCGTGCCGGGGCCGTCGCCGATGTTGAAGAAGACCCCGTCGGGGCCGGGGGAGATGAGGATGTACTCGCCTCGCGGGGCCCCCGACTGCGGCTGCTTGGCGGCGCCGATGGCCGGGGTTCGGAGGATCTGGGCGAAGGTCGATTCCTTGTCCGCCGCTCGCTTGAGGATGCTGTAGCGGCCCTGATCCTGTCCGAAGTCGCCGAGCGACTCGGCGCTGAGCAGCCGGTTCTGGCTGGCGAGCGAGAACTGCGTGGCGAACGGATCGGTGCCGACCAGCGGCCCGTTGGAGCGGAGTCGGCGGGCGTACATGACCGGCTGGCCCCAGGCGTCGAGGACGGTCGGCATGAACTCGAGTTCCCCGAGCGTCCCTTCCTCACCGAGGTTGTACTTGGCGGGTCGGAACTGCGACTCCTTGGGGCTGAAGAACGGCGCGTACCGCTTGCCCTGCACGAAGGGGCCGTCGCCGACGCCCTGCGAGTACACCGCGATGCTGAAGGTGCGACCGTTGGGGCCGTTGAAGGTGATGACCTCGCCGGTCGAGTTCGCGTCGTTCGGATCGAACTGGATCGACGCCAGCGTGTTGTAGACCTGACCGTCCACATAGACCGGGAGCTCGTCCTCGCGGACGGCGCCGCCCGCGAGGTGGAGGATGGCGTTCTCCATCGGCGTGATCTTGGGATCGGTGGCGAGGAACTCCTCGGGCACGATCCCCGGGGCGTATCCGAACTGCTGGATGAAGGCATCGCACGCCTTGGCGAATTCCTCCATCGCCGAGGTCGTCTCGGTCACGCGGGCCTTCTCGCGGACCTTGCCGAGGGCGGGAAGGAGGATGCCGATCAGCAGCACGATGATGCCGATCACCACCAGCAGCTCGGTGATCGTGAAGCCGCGACGGGTCCGGGGACCGGCGGCGGCGAGGTTGGATGGCGGACAGGGGGCGTGCATCGAGGCCAGCTCCGAAGACCCGGGAAGGGACCGACAGACGTCCTTCCGGCCGACCACCGGCCGGGAAGGCACTCGTCTCATGGTTCGGACCCGTGGGCGCGCCACAACGCGGGCGGCAGGACCGACTGTCCTCGCCACGCTCGTCCACGGGAGAGGATACGGCGTCGGGGTCGGGCGCTGTTGCGGCGGGATCGATCTTTCAGTCGATTCCCTCGACCCCGCGGGCCGGGGCGGGCGGGATGCCCACCCGCGGATCAAGCTCCCCGCGGTCCCGAAGTCGGCGAAGTCCCTCGTAGACCACGATCGCGACCGCGGTCGCCAGGTTCAGGCTCCGAATGCCGGGCACCATCGCCATGGGCAGGGAGACGACCCGATCCGATCCGTGCCGAGCCTCGAATGCCGACTGGAACTCGGACCCGACCCCGGCGCTCTCCTTGCCGAAGATCAGACGATCGCCGCGCTCGAACGGCACGTCCCAGTGCGGCCGACCACCCCGGGCGGTCAGCAGCCAGCCGGGCCCGGGCACCGTGCGGTCGCACGCCCCCCAGTCGGCGTGCTCGCGGCAGTCCACCAGATGCCAGTAGTCGAGCCCCGCCCGTCGGCGAGCCTTCTCGTCCATCGAGAACCCGAGCGGGTGCACGACATGCAGACGGCAGCCGGTGGCGGCGGCGGTTCGACCGATGTTCCCGGTGTTGTTCGGGATCTCGGGCTCGACGAGCACGATCTCGAAGTGCGGACGACGGGCGTCCGCGACATCGGTGGCGGCGTCCGAGGCGCTCACTTGATGCCCTGGACGTGCAGCCCGAACGGCGAGGACCGGATCTCGAGTGAACTGCCCGGTGCCGAACCGATCGGGAGGAATCGACCCTGCCCGACGAGCGGCTGGCCCTGTCCGTCCACGAGCACGACCTTCTGGACATCGAGCCCGCTCCGAGCGGTGCCGAGTCCGGCGAAGAATGCCGCGGTGACGGCGACGCCGGCGAGGAACGCGGTGGTGGTGTCCTTCTTCATCTGATGACTCCTTCGGGGGCTGCGGATGTCGCGGGGGAACGACCCGCCGACCCGCTACCGTAGCGGCATGCCCAGTCTCGCATCATTCGTGATGGCGGCTCCGTCGGTCGCCTTCCTGACCACGGTGCTGGCGGCCGCGGGCGGCGGAGGTCCCGTCACCCCCGGCGACGACTATGTGGTGATCGCCAGCCGACGCTGCCGCGCCACCGATGGCTGGTCGCAGGTCGCCGCGGCCCTGGCCGCCAAGCACGCCGGTGACCTGCTGGAGTTCGACGAGTCGCCCGGCGAACTGCACGACGAACTCGCGGCCCGGCGGCCGCGGCTGGTCGGCGTGGTCGCGATGCCCGACGAGGCGGGGCGGGCGAGGGTCGGCGAGATCCACCGTCTGCTCCGGAGTCTCGACGACGACCCGTACCTCGATGCCCGCTGGGGCATGGTGACCGGTGCGTCGTGGGCCGACGCGATGGAGGTGGTGCGGGCGACGCGACCGCTCGAGATCGGGCGCATGCTCGCCAACACGCCGGTGCCGCTCACGGTCGTGCCGGACGCGGCGTACTTCGACGAGGGCGTCGCCGGGCGGCGGGTGGTTCGCGTCGGGGGCGGTCGTGCGTGGCCGATGATCGGCGATCCGCACACCGCCGACGACTTCGCCCGGACCTTCGACCGGCTTCGGCCGGAGCTGCTGGTGACCAGCGGCCGCACCAACGAGGAACGGTGGATGATCGGTCACACCTTCGACGGCGGTCGCGTGATCGCCGCCGATGACGGCGGGCTCCGCGCCCGCACGCCCGACGGGGCCGAGATCCCGATCCACGCCGACGGTCCGATGGCGATGCTCGGGGCGGGCAGCTGCCTGCTCGGGTTCATCCCCGACGCCGGCGTGCTTCCACTGCGGTTCGTTCGACACGCGGGCGCCCGGCAGATCGTCGGGTACTGCTCGACGACCTGGCACGGGGCGGGCGGCTGGGATCTCTACGCACGATTCCTCGACGAGCCGGGCCGACACGACCTCGCGACGAACGCGTGGCTCGCGCAGCAGGATCTCGTCCGTCGGTTCGACGCCGCGTTTCCCGGGATGCCGGTCGTCTCGACCGCTGGGTTCGACGAGCGGGCCGTTCCCGAGTTCCGGCAGGCGGTCTCCGAGGCCTCGGGCATGTCGCGGACCGACGATCGATTCGATGATCTCTCCGGTCTGCTCTGGGATCGCGATGCGCTGGTGGTGCTCGGCGATCCCGCGTGGTCGGTGCGGTTGCCCGAGGGCGATCTTCCCTGGTACGCCGATGTGCATCGCGACGGCGACCGGCTGCTCATCGACGTGCATGTCCGCGGTGATCTTCTCGATCGGCCGACTCCCGCGATCGTGCTCGAGGATCGCATCGTTCCCGGCCGCGTGATCGAGAGCGCCGGGCTCGATCCGGTCGTGCTCGACGACCTGATCTTCCTGCCCGGACTTCGCGATCTGCCGCCGGGGGCGACGGCGACCCTCGTCATCGAGGCCCCGCGGGCGGATCCTCGACCCGACGCCGGACTCCTCGAGGCGTCGCGTCGATCCGCCCTGCTCGACGCCGTGCCGCCGTCGCTTCGGTCGCGGCTCGACGCCGTGCTCGATGCGGCGGGACCGAACGCGGTCGAACTGGCCGACGCGATCGAGTCGGCGGCCGGGCCGCACCGCGGGTCGATGCTCCATCTCGTCGCGAATCTCCCGCCCCGGGACGCCCGCGAGCTGCCCGCGTCGTTCCTGCGGGAGCAGGTCGAACTCGCGCACGAGTCGTTCGACGGTTCGCCGTGGCGGAACGGCGTCCCCGAAGCGGTCTTTCTCGACGCCGTGCTGCCGCACGCGCACATCGACGAGCGGCGAGACGACTGGCGCCGCGACTTCGTCGATCGCTTCCGTGAGCTCGCGTGGTCGGCGCCGACGCAGGAGGAGGCGGTCCGCACCCTCAACCGCGAGATCTTCCGGCGGCTCGGGATCGTCTTCGACGCCAACAAGCGGCTCACCAACGAGCAGAGTCCGTATCAGTCGACCGTGCAGGGCTGCGCCAGCTGCACCGGAATGTCGATCCTGCTCGCGAACGCCTGTCGCGCCGCGGGCATTCCCGCCCGGGTCGCGGGCATTCCCGAGTGGCCGACCGGCGACAACCACACCTGGATCGAGGTCTACGACCCGGCGGACGGCCGCTGGCACTGGGTCGAGGCGTACGGCGACGGCGGCTACGACACCGGGTGGTGGGTCCAGAAGGTGCGGGAGATCGCGGCGACGGATCCGGCCGACGCTCGACATCGCATCTGGGCTGCGGGATGGACCCGCCCCGACGGCGTGCCCGATCGCATGCCGCTCTGGTGGCTGGATGACACGGACGATCCGGTGCCGGGAGTCGATCGGACGGCGGCGTACGCGCAGCGCGACTGAGGATCAGGACTCGGGGAGGGAATCCGGAGGCTCAGCGTCGGTCGGCGAGATGGGCGAAGACCGCGTGATCGATGGGGCGACCGTCGATCCACTCCGCCGCCCGGCAGACCCCCTCGAGCGTGAAGCCGCAGCGGGTTGCGACCGCCCGACTCCGGTCGTTGTCGATCGCCGCGTGGATCTCGACCCGGTGCATGCCGCGGGCGTGCAGATGCCCGACCAGGGCCGCCACGCTCCGGGTCACGAATCCCCGTCCCTCGAACGGACCGGCGATCCAGTAGCCGATCGCGGTGCGGCGGTGCATCCAACGGGTCGTGTGCAGCCCGATCACGCCGACGATCCGGCTCGTGTCGCGCCCGGCGACGATCGCCCAGTCACCGCCGCCATCGCCCCCGGAGGTCGTGTCCCGACGGGCGATCGATCCCTGGATGAACCCCTCGGTGTCGGCGGCGGTCCGGGTGCCCGCGACCCACGGGAGCCGGGCACCGAGCCGAATCCGATCCGCGTCCACGAGGCCGAAGACCTCGGCGGCGTGGATGGGAAGGAGCGGCTCCAATCGGAGGTCCGGATCGATCCGCAGCGGTTCGACGAGCGTGGAAGGGGACATCGAGCCGACTATACTGCCGACCTTCCCGGCATCCGGGCCGGCACGACCTCGATCTCATCCGCACGGATTCCGACATGATCCCCGTTCTGCTCTCCAACCTGCTCTGGCTCGTCATCTGCGGCATCTACGCGGCTCTCTGGTTCTGGCAGGCCGGCCGAGACCGCAAGGCGGGCACCGGATTCGTCGACGAGGACTGAGTTCGCGTCCATCCGGCGAGTACGTCTGAACGAACGACGACGCCGACCCGGGGGGTCGGCGTCGTCATCGTTTTGGGCGATCGGCCCATGACCGACGACGGATGACGCGAGACGCATGGCCGATCGACGACTGGCGGCATCCGAGGTCATCACCACCCCGATCGCCATGGGACGAAGACCGACGGATCCGATCCCCGTCCGATAGCAGGTCAGCCCGCACATCCGGATCCGTCGACTCGATGGTCGCGGACGACGCGAGATGAACGTTTGACCGAGGCGCTTCGGGCGACAGGCTGTCGCCAGTCCTGCTCGTCGGCATCGCCGCGGGCCCTTCGACGTTCTGAAGAGATATCAACGCTTTGGAGAAGACACACATGGTCTCGTCCCGCACGCTGTGTTCCTCGCTGATGGCGTCCCTCGTCGGGTCGATCGCGGCCACCGCCCCGGCGTCGTACATCGAGATCGACACCATCCGGCTCGAGGCCGTGGCCGGGTCAACCACGCAGGTGGAGACGCCCCCGTTTGCCTTCGACACCCTGTGGAGCAGCACCGCGACGGAGGGTTCGGAGGAGACCTGGGCGGGGTTGGAGATCGTCAAGCCCGCCGATGCCCCGAATCCGAGGGAGTGGAACTTCAACGGGTGGATGCAGACGCAGGGATCGACGCCCGCGAGCATGAAGATCGTGGTCGAGGGATCCTTCGCGAGCTTCGCGGGCCGGGTCGGTGGCGGCATGTCGACCTTCGACGCGCCAGGCGGGTACCTCACCGGGAACTATCGCCTGGAGGTCGACGGCGACATCGTGGTCCAGGGTCCGGGCAACGTCGGCTTCGCGCCCTTCGAGGTCGCAGGGAAGTCGTTCCGCCTGACCATCGAGGCGGCGGGTTGGAACCCCGTCTCGCAACCCGGGGCGAACCCCGGTGATCCGATGTTCTACGCCGCGTTCTACGAGGAAGACGACGGTGCGACGGGCCCGGTGCCCGGTGCGGGCGGCGCCGCCGCACTGCTGGCCTCGACCCTCGCTCGTCGGCGTCGCCGCCGCTGAGCGGGGCCGTCGCCACCCGGCGGCTCCCGAGCGAAGCGCTCGCGGGTGGGCTCGAACCACCGACCTTCGGTTTAGGAAACCGGTGCTCTATCCGACTGAGCTACGCGAGCAGGCGGGTGGGATGGTATCCGATCGCTCGCCCGCTCTCGCCGATCGTCAGGGGCACGGCCCCCAGGCGACCAGCAGCAGGCCGAGATCCGCACCGTCCACGATTCCGTTGTCATCGAGGTCCTCGGGGCAGTTGCCGCCCTTCGG